>JBPEXB010000349.1:0-2000 GCA_052032125.1 Acidimicrobiia bacterium | reverse complement strand
GTACGACAGGCGGTCCGGGAGCACCGGCCGCGCCCCGGCGGCCATCGCCTCGACGACGGCCACGCCGAAGAACTCGTGGCGAGCCGTGCTGACCACCACCGCCGCCTCCGCCAGCAGCGCCTCGTACATCGGGCGGTTGGCGAACCCGAAGTGCACCAGGCGATCGCCGAGCCGCTCGGCGAGGCGGTTCAGGGACGGCGGTGTCATGTCGAGCGACGGCTCGCCGCAGATCGCCATCCGGAAGTCGACCCCTGATCCGATGAGCCTGCCAACTGCCTCGGCCAGCGTGTCCGGGTCCTTGTCGTGCTCCCAGCGTTGGTTCCAGATCAGGAGCGGAGGATCTGTCTTGTCCAGCGACCGATCGTCGAGCCAGGCCATCTCGACTCCAACCGGCACCACCGAGGACTTCGATGCGACCGCCGGCACCAGGGCGTCGTGCGTCGGCGGAGGCATCGAGCGCAGCATGTCGGGGACGGCTTCGAACCAGGCTCGTCGGTGGTACTCGGAGTTGAACACGACCCGGTCGGCGGAGACCATCGAAGACCAGTTGACGAACGCCAGGGCCATGTCGCGCCGAGCGCCCTCGGGCACCGGGTAGGTCAGTTGGTTCTCGTGCACGTAGAGCACCACGGCCGGGTCGCCGAGGGCTCGTCGAGCGTGTCCGAGGAACGACGGCAGGTCGAGGAGGCTCGACGCCAGCACCACGTCCGGAGCGCTCGTGACTCGGTCGGCCAGGGTGATGGCACCGCCCCGCATGCGCCACTTCCAACCCTCCCCCGGGAGCGAGAGGATCTCGAGGTCATGACGAGAGTGCGCCCGGAGCCCCTCCGACCACGCACGATGCGAACCCCCGAACCAGGGCTCGACGAGCAGGACGCGCAACGGATCTTCAGCCATCGCGAAGACACCAGCTACAGGTCCGGGCTTCCGGGTGCCGGACCCCGGGCCCCGGGCGCAGGGCCCGCTCCCAGAGGATCTCGCTCAGAGCTCGCTGCGGCCGGTGAGGGCGCGGCCGAGGGTGATCTCGTCGGCATAGTCCATGTCGCCGCCGACCGGGAGGCCGCTGGCGAGTCGCGTCACCGTCACCCCGAGCGGCTTCAGCTCCCGCGCCAGGTACATGGCCGTGGTGTCCCCCTCGATGGTCGGATTGGTGGCCACGATCAACTCCTTGATCGACTCGGCCGGGATCCGCTGCCGGAGCTCTTCGATCCGCAGCTGGCCGGGGCCGATTCCCTCGATCGGAGAGAGGGCTCCGCCGAGCACGTGATAACGGCCCTGGAACTCCTGAGTGCGCTCGATGACGGCGATGTCCTGCGGCCGCTCGACCACACAGACGATCGCCGGATCGCGTCGCAGGTCCCGACAGATCGCGCACTCGGGGGCGGCGGTCACGTTGTAGCAACGGGCACAGGTGGTGATCTGGGCTCGCATGTCGATGATCGCTTCCGCCAGCCGGCGGGCGTCGACCTCGTCGACATTGAGCAGATGGAAGGCCAGCCGCTGCGCCGACTTGCGGCCCACGCCTGGCAGACGGGACAGTTCGTCGATCAGCCGCTGGACCGGTCCCTCGAACATCAGCCGAGCAGGCCACCGAGGTCGAGCCCGCCGGTCAGGCCGCCCATCTGATCGGACGCGGCGTCCGCCGCCGCCTTGGAGGCCTGGTTGACGGCCGCCACCACCAGGTCGGCCAGCATCTCGGGGTCGTCTGGATCGATCACCGACGGGTCGATGGTGAGCCCGACGAGCTGTCCGCCGCCCGTGACCGTCGCCGTCACGACCCCTCCGCCGGAGGTTCCCTCGAACTGCTTGGAGGCCAATTCGTCCTGGGCGGCCATCAGCTGCTCCTGCATCTGAGCAGCCTGCTCCATGAGCTTGCGCATGTCGGGTTGCATGGTGTGGAGGGTAGTGGGAGGCGCCGACAGGAACGGCAGCGGAGGAGCCCGGGTTCCGGGACCCGGAGCCCGGGGCCTGGACGCTGGGGCCCTATCCCCTCGCCAGGG
>JBPEXB010000348.1:0-2076 GCA_052032125.1 Acidimicrobiia bacterium | reverse complement strand
GCGCTCTGGCCGTAGCGGGCGTCTCGGTAGACCACCCGGCACTCGGCCTCGGGAAGGGCGAGCTGGGAGGTCTTGATGGCTGTGGCGCCAACCGTGGCGTCGTCGAGCGAGGCGTACACCTCGAAGTGACAGTGTGGCCAGCGGCCGGGGTAGCAACCGGGAAACACCGACTCGAACGTGACGAGTCCTCCGCTGTCCGCCGACTGCAGCCCGCGCAGGTAGTTCTGGTCGGCGATCTCGTAGATCGAGTAGCGGCCGTCGGCGGTGCAATGCCAGAGATAGAGGACTGCGCCGGGAAGCGGTGCCCCGCTCTCGGCGTCGACAACCGTGAGCTCGAGTCGCAGCGGAATGCCTTCGGCGGTGCCGGAGGCGTCGCCGAAGCTGGTCGTGAGATCGGCCTTCACGGCGCCGTCGAGCGTGAGCACGTTCGGTCCATTGGTGCCATCGGCCGGGAACGGACCGGCTGCCTCGTCGGGGATCTCGGGCCCGGTGGCGGCCAGCGTCGTGGCCGGCTGCGCCGTCGTGGTGGCGGGAGTGGTGGTCGACGCATCCCCGCTTGTGGTGGTGGTGCTGGTGCTGGTGTCGCCGTCGCCCTGCCCGACACCGCAGGCTGCCAGCAGGCCGGCAAGGCTCATGCCGCCCATCCACCGCAATGCCTCGCGGCGTCCGAGAAGGCGGGGGAGATCGCGGTGGAGACCGCCGTGGTCGTCGTGGTCGTCGTGCGGCATCGGCATGATGCAAGTGTGGCCACGTGAGATCGATCTGAGAAGCCGATCACCAGAATGCATCCCATGGACGCGACGCAGACGCTCGCTGCGCTCGACCTGCTCGACGGGCTCGACGTCACGATCGGCGGGGGCTGGGGAGTCGACGCGCTGGTGGGACACCAGACCCGCGAACACGACGATCTGGATCTCTACCTTCCGAGAAGTCTCTTCACGGAGGCGGTGGAGCGGCTCGCCGGCGCGGGATTCGTCGAGCATGTGGACTGGCTGCCCGGTCGGCTGGCCATGCTCCACCCCGACGGACGCGAGATCGATCTCCATCCCTACGATCCGCAAGCCGACGGAAGCGGCCGTTTCGAGACCCACACCGGGGAGGTGTTCATCTTCCCCGTCGAGGCGTTCTCCTCCGGGCGCGTCGCGGGTCGCATCGTCGCCTGTTGGTCGGTCGCCTTTCAGGTCACCGCCCATTCCGGGTACGAGCCGTCGGACAAGGACCTCCACGACCTGGCGCTGCTCGACAGGTTGGAGGGTTGAACGCGGCGGCGTCGCCGTGAATCGGTGCGCTCGGTCCTGTCCGGGTCCGTACGCTGGGCGTCGTGACGACCGACGCCCTCAATGACCCAGGTCTGCTGACCGTCTACGGATGGACCGCCGGCATCCAGGAGGCCTTCGAACCCCACCGGGGGCCGGACCGGCTGCTCGTCAGGATTGCCCGGGTCGATCGCGGGCAGCTCGCGGCCGTCACCTCGGCCGGCATCGCCACCGTGCTCACGCGTGACGTGGAGGGAGGGCCACCCGCCACCGGCGATTGGGCAGTGGCCAGGGTCGCCGACGATGGGACGTTGTTGCTCGATGGGATCCTCCCGCGCCGCTCCGAGGTGGTGCGGGCCAGCGCCGAGGGGACGGGGGATCAGGTGCTGGTCGCCAACGTGGACACGATGTTCGTCCTGCACGGGATGGACCGGCCGCATCGGGTGGGGAGGCTCGAGCGGCTGTGCATCCTCACCTGGGATGCGGGAGCCGAGCCGGTGATCGTGCTCACCAAGATCGACCTGCTGGGCAGCGAACGAGCGGTGATCGAGCTGGAGGAGGCGATCACCGAGATTCGCCACGTGTTGCGGCAGGTGGACGTGGTGCCGGTCAGCAGCGAGACCGGCGAGGGCATCGAGGCGCTCGAGGCGCATCTCGGCCCCGGGCGGACGGTCGGACTCGTGGGGGAGTCGGGAGCAGGCAAGAGCAGCCTGATCAATCGGCTGGTCGGCGAGGACGTGCGGGAGACCGGTGAGGTCCGGAGCGGCGATCACAAAGGCCGGCACACGACGGTGGCGCGGGAGTTGATCCCGCTACCCGC
>JBPEXB010000347.1:0-19039 GCA_052032125.1 Acidimicrobiia bacterium | reverse complement strand
AGTAGCGATAGTCCGAGCTGCCCTCTTTCGGACGGCCGGGCCGGGTGACGCCGGCGTCCTCGTCCCAGTGGCGGGTCTCCATCAGGATCGACCCGCCCCCCTCCAGCTCGGCCACCTGTCGCTCCACCTCGTAGGCGATGGCGCGTTCGAGCGACCGGAACGAGTTCATGTTCTTGATCTCGACCTTGGTGCCATAGGGAGCATCGACGTCGGGACGCACCGAGATGTTGGCGTCGAAGCGGATCGAGCCTTCTTCCAGCTTGGCGTCGGAGACGTCGAGCGACTCGATGATCGTGCGAAGCTCCTGGGCATAGGCCCTCGCCTGGGCGGCTGACGTGATGTCGGGCTTCGTGACGATCTCGACCAGCGGGACACCGGACCGGTTGAAGTCGAGGAGGGAGTACTCGGCCGACGTGATCCGGCCGTCACCGCCCACGTGCACGCTCTTGCCGGTGTCCTCTTCCTGGTGGACCCGCTCGATGCCCACCACCGAGCCGTCCTCCAGGTCCACGTGACCTTCCACGCACACCGGCAGGTCGTACTGGGAGATCTGATAGTTCTTCGGCAGGTCGGCGTAGAAGTAGTTCTTCCGGTGGAACAAGGAATGCTGGGTGATGCCGCAGTTCAGCGCCATCCCGATGCGCATGATCCGATCGATGGCCTCCTCGTTCGGCACGGGCAGTGCGCCCGGGAGGCCGAGGCACACGGGGCAGGTGTTCGTGTTGGGCGCCGCATCGAAGTTGGTCGGGCACCCGCAGAACATCTTCGACGCCGTGGACAGCTCCACGTGGGTCTCGAGCCCGATCACTGTGTCCCAGGTCATCGGGCTGCTCCGATCAGGCCGAGATCGGGGTCGAACGGCACGCTGGCGTCGAAACCGGCAAGCTCCTCCACGCCGGCCGCCACCTGCAGCAGCAGGTCCTCGCGCAGGGCCGGCGCCATGACCTGGAATCCGATGGGCAGACCGGCTCGGTCCAGTCCGACCGGCACCGACACGCCCGGGTCGCCGGAGAGGTTCGACGGGATCGTGAAGATGTCCGAGAGGTACATGGCGAGCGGGTCGTCCGCCCGGTCCCCGATCGGGAACGCCGTCGTCGGGCTGGTCGGCGACACGAGCACGTCACAGTCCTCGTAGACCCGGGCGAAATCCTGCCGCACCAGCGTGCGCACCTTCTGGGCCTGGCCGTAGAAGGCGTCGTAGTAGCCGGCCGAGAGTGCATAGGTGCCGAGCAGGACCCGGCGGGTCACCTCCGCCCCGAACCCCTCGGCCCGCGACCGCGACATCATCTCCTCGGTGGTGTCGCCGTCCACACGGAGGCCGTAGCGAACCCCGTCGAAGCGGGCGAGGTTGGCCGAGCACTCGGCGGGAGCGATCAGGTAGTAGGCCGACAGCGCATAGGCACTCGACGGAAGCGACACCTCGACCAGGGTCGCCCCGGCGCCTTCCATCGCTTCCACGGTCGCCTCGAACGCCTCGGTCACGTCGGGCTCGACGCCTTCGGCGCCTCCCAGCTCCCTCGCCACGCCGACCCTGACCCCCTGGAGACCACGATCGAGCCTCGCTCCGGCGGACGGCAGCTCGCCCGGGTACGACGTGGCGTCGTAGGGATCGTGGCCGCTGATCGCGTCGAGGAGGATGGCGGCGTCCTCGACGGTGTGCGTGAACGGCCCGATCTGGTCGAGCGACGAGGCGAAGGCGATGAGGCCGTAGCGACTCACCGCTCCGTAGGTGGGCTTCAGCCCCACCACCCCGCACAGGGCCGCCGGCTGGCGAATCGAGCCGCCGGTGTCCGAGCCCAGAGCCCCGAGTGCCATGTGGGCGGCGACGGCGGCTGCCGAACCGCCGGACGAGCCGCCTGGGACCCGCTCGGTGTCCCACGGGTTGCGGGTCGTGCCGAACGCCGAGTTCTCGGTCGACGATCCCATGGCGAACTCGTCGAGGTTGGTCTTGCCGGTGATGAGGGCGCCCGCCTCGCGCAGCTTGCGCACCACCGTGCCGTCGTAGGGCGGGGTGTAGCCGGCCAGGATGCGCGACCCGGCGGTCGTCTCGAGATCCTTGGTGGCCATGTTGTCCTTGAGCGCCACCGGGATGCCGTGCAATGGTCCCCGATCCTCGCCGCGGGCGAGGGCCTCGTCGGCCTCGGCCGCAGCCACTCGAAGCCCGTCGCTGTCGAGGGTCAGGTAGGCGTGGACCTGGGCCTCCACCATCGTGGCCCGCTCGATCACCTCATCGGCCAGCGCCGTCGCCGTGATCGAGCCCTCGCGGAGCGCCCTCCCGGCGGCGGCGATCGTGTGCGGGGCCATCAATCCTCCTCGAGCGCCGGGGGCACCCGGAAGTGGGGTCCCTCGACCTCGGGGGCCTGCGCCAGCACCGTGTCACGATCGAGCACCCGCTCCGGGGTCACTTCGTCGGCCCGGAACGCATTGGTCATGGGCAACGGGTGGGCAGTCGGCTCCACCCCGGCCGTGTCGAGCGCCTGGACCCGGGCAGCGTGCTCCAGGATGTCGGCACACTGGCGCGAATACGCCTCCAGGTCCTCCTCGCTCAACTCGAGCCGGGCGAGGCGCGCCACATGAGCGATGTTGATGTCGATCGGCATCGGCGGGAGTGTAGAGACCCCACAGCCCTGCCCGGCCGGAGACCGGGCGCCGCCCGGCGTGCGTATCCTGCCGCCCATGACGGCGCAGCAACGGACCACACTCGGCGTGCTGGCCGTCCTGTTCCTGGCTGTCGGCGGATTCGGCGCCGCCCGCCGCCTCGACCCGGCCTGGCCAGGCGTGATGCTGCGCGCCGGCATGCTGCTGGGTGCCATCTGGTTCGCCGCCCCTGCCTTCGGCCGGGTCTCCCAACGGGTGCTCATCGGGGTCGGGATCGTGGCAGCGGTGCTGGTCATTCGGCCCACCCTGATCCTGTGGGGCCTGGCGGCGGGATTGGCAGGCATCATCCTGGCCGGACGGGCCAACGCATGAAGGTGCTGATGGCCGCCGCCGAGTGCTCGCCACTCGCCCGCACCGGCGGCCTGGGCGAGGCCGTCGCCGGCCTGGGCGGGGCCCTGGTGAGGGCGGGCATCGACACGACCGTCGCCATCCCTCGCTACCGGCACCTGGCCGAGCTCGGCAGCCCGGACAGCGAGCGGGCCGTCTGGCGGCTCGACCAGGACGGCCTCACCGTGCTGCTGGTCGACGACCCCTGGGCCTTCGACCGGCCAGGTATCTACGGGCCCGAGCCCGGCACCGGCTACGACGACCAATGGGCACGCTTCGGGCGTTTCTCCGCCCTCGTCCGCTCGCTGGCTGCCGACTACGACCTCGTCCATCTGCATGACGGTCACGTCGGCCCCGCCGCGCTCGACGCCCCGAAGCCCACCGTCTTCACGATCCACAACGCCTCGTACTCGATCCTCGGACCCCTGGAAGGGGCCGCCGACCTCGTCTCGGCGGATGCGTCGGCCATCGCGCTGGGCGGACCTCTCGAGTGGTTCGGCCAGGCCAACTACCTGAAGGCGGGCATCGACCAGGCCCACGCGGTGACGACCGTCAGCCCCACCTTCGCCCGTCAGCTGCTCGAGGAGCCAGATGTCTCGGGCGGAATGAGCGGCGTGCTGGCGGCGCGTTCCCAGCCGCCGATCGGCATCCTCAACGGCATCGACACCGACTCCTGGGATCCCCGCCACGATCCGGCGCTGCCCGAGCCGTTCTCCAAGGGCCGGCTCGGCGGTCGCATCGCCGCCAAGGGCACGTTGCTGGCTCGCTCGGGTCTCGCCCACGACGGCATGCTGCTCGGCACCGTCACCCGCCTCGCCGAACAGAAGGGCATCGGGCTGCTCGACCCGCACCTCGACCAGTTGGTGGCCGAGGGCTTCCGCTTCGCCTTCGTCGGCAACGGCGAACTGGACGGGATGGTCGACGGCTGGGCGGACCGCCATCCGACGGCGGTGTGGCACGCCCCCTACGAGGAGGATCTCGCCCGGCTGCTCTCGGCGGCGGTCGACGCCTACCTGATGCCGTCCCGGTTCGAACCGTGCGGCCTCGGCCAGATGTATGCCATGCGCTACGGCGCCCCGCCGTTGGTCCGGCTGACGGGAGGGCTGGCCGACACCGTGGTGGATCTCGACGAGCACCCTGAGGAGGCGACCGGGTTCGGGTTCCGCACGTTTGCCCCCGATGCGCTCCTGAAGACGATCAGGAGGGCCCGTCGAGTCTTCGACAAGCACCGCGCCGACTGGCGTCGCCTGCAGCGCAACGGGATGAGCGCCGACTTCTCGTGGGATCGAGCCGCGCAGGACTACCTCGAGGTCTATCGCTCGGTGACCTGAGGACGGTCGACTGCGGCCGCCTACTGACCGGCATTGCCCATACTGGGCTCCATGTTCGAGGTGGAGACACGCCGGGATGCGGTAGTCGTGGCGGCGAGCGCGCCGGTGCTGGTGCAAGGCGCCTCCCACGTCATGGCGCTCCTCGCTCGTCTCGGCCTCTGGGCGCCCCTGCGCCGCGTGACCACTGTGTGGGCGCGCGCGGTCCTGCGCGTGCTGGAGGTCGATGCCCGGGTCACTGGCGTACACCACCTGCCAGAGCGACCGGCGGTGCTGCTGCCGCTGCACGAGGGGTTTCTCGACCCGCCCTTGCTGATGACCCTGGGCCGGCCCCTCCGCTTCATCGCTCGCGACGAGCTGTTCGCCTGGCCCGCCCTCGGGCGCGTGCTGCGCCACGGCGAGCACCTGTCCGTGCCACGGCAGCCGACGCTCGCCGATCATCAACGACTGTTGCGGCAGGCGAAGGCGGTGATCGCCGGCGGCAACGACCTCGTGGTCTTCCCGCAGGCATCGCTGCTCGGGGTCGAGGCAGCCTTCGCGCCCGGAGCGCGCCGCATCGCTGCGGCAACCGGGGCGCCGATCGTCCCGATCGTGATCACCGGCACGCACAGGGTCTGGGAGCACCCGTACGGACCCCGGCTCCGGCGGGGGTGCCGGGTCGACCTGACGATCCTCCCCGCCGAGTCTCCAGAGATCGACCGTGACGCGTGGCGGGCCCTGGAGCGGCGCATGAAGGCGCAGGCCCTGGCTGCCACCGATGCGCCGGTCCGCCGGTACGTGCCCGAGCGTGACGGCTGGTGGGACGAGTACGAGATCGCCATCGACCCGGACTTCACCGAGCTGGCGGCTGCGGTCGCCGAGCGGCGCTCAGGACAGCGCCGCCGTCAGTCCCTCGGGATCGTCGGTGCCGATGAGAAAGCTCTTCCCTGAGGTCCTGGTCAACCGGACCGCGTCGAGGCCCCACACGTTCCACATCCAGCCGTGGGGCGTCCAGCGGATCCCCCAGCCGTACCACCACCGGTTGCGGACCGCCTCGGCCGACACGATCTCGTCACGAGGAATGACCCGGCTGGGCCACCCGAAGCGCCAGCGGATGTGCACCTCGTCCGATGTGACCGTCGTGGTCAGCGCCGAGGCACCGACGACCACGATCACGACCGGGACGAGCGTGAGACCCATGATCAGCAGGACCTCCGCCGCCGCTTCACCAGCCAGGATCAGCACCGCGGCCATCAGCGCGAAGAACCCGACCACCACCGTCGCGAAGACTGGCGAGGACTGCGTGTGCCGGTACAGGACGATCGGTTGCATATGCTCCAGTGTCGCAGCCCCGAGCCGGATGTCCCATGTCGAACCTGTCCCTCACCATCCACAGTGAGAACCCCGACTTCCTCGACCTCCCATGGGAGACGCCACTGGTCGAGTGGGATGACCCGCGACTCATGGACCTGCCGAAGGGCATCTCGCGCCACGAGGTGCGCTTCGTGCGGCTCGACCAGATCTACGCCATCAAGGAGCTCCCCACCCGTCCTGCCCGGCAGGACTACACCGTGCTACGAGCCCTCGAGGAGGGGCGCGCACCGGCGGTCAGCCCGGTCGGGCTGGTCGAAGGGCGTTCCGACGACCCCACCGAGGAGGTGTCCGCCGCCCTCATCACCCGCTACGCCGAGTTCTCTTTCTCCTTCCGCGAGCTCATCGAGGGGACCGGCTTCGGTCGGCGCCGCTCTCAGCTGCTGGCCGCCTTCGCCGGGCTGCTGGTCGAGCTGCATCTGGTCGGTTGTTACTGGGGTGACTGCTCGCTCTCCAATGTCCTCTACCGGTACGACGCCTCGGGCATCAAAGCGCTGATGGTCGATGCCGAGACCTCGGTCATCTACCCCAAGATCTCCGATGGCCAGCGTGAGGAAGACCTGGAGATCATGGAGATCAACGTGGCCGGGGGGATGGCCGACATCGCCGCCTCCCAGGGGGTCGACCTCGACGGCGCCGACCTGACGCTGGGCGCCGAGATCCGCGGCCGCTACGAGTGGCTCTGGGACGAGGTGACCCGGGAGGTGGCGATCCCGCCGGACGAGCGGTGGCGGGTGGTCGAGCGTATCCGCCGCCTCAACGAGCTGGGCTTCACGGTGCAGGAACTCGACCTCGAGGAGGTCGAGGGGGGCAACCTGATCCGACTCCACACGATGGTGGGCAGCCGCAGCTATCACGCCGACCGGCTGGACGAGCTGACGGCCATCGAGGCCACCGAGTGGCAGGCCCGCCACATCCTCGCCGACCTCTATCGCTATCGATCCCACCACGAGTCGGAGCCCGCCGAGCTGGCCGCCATGCGGTGGCGAGTGGAGGTCTTCGAGCCGGCGCTCGCTCGCCTGCGGGCAGCCCGGCCCGACTACGACCCGGTCCAGCAGTACACCGACTACCTGCACTTCCGTTACGAGCTGTCGAAAGCGAAGGGCACCGACGTCGACGATGCCGTCGCCTTCTCCACCTGGGAGGAGGCCGGCTACCCAGGGTTCCCGCTGGAGGAGACGGTCACTCCTCCGTGAGGAACCGCCGCAGGGCGTCGAAGCACCGGTCGAGGTGGTCGACGGGAACGCTCTCGGTCACCTGATGGGCCTGGGCGGTCTCGCCCGGCCCGTAGTTGACGGCCGGAACCCCGTGGGCGGTGAGCCGGGCCACATCGGTCCAGGCCTGTTTGGGTGTCACTTCGGCTTCCGAGATCCGCATCAGGCGGTCCAGCATCGGATGGCCCTCCGGGACCGGAGCGGCGGGCGCCGTATCGGCGATCTCGACGGTGTCGGCCTCCGACGCCACCTCTCGCAGGCGGGCCTCGGCGTCCTCGACCGAGCGGTGTGGGGCGAAGCGATAGTTGAGGTTGAGCTCGAAGTCGGCGGGGATGATGTTGTTGGCGACGCCCCCCGATGCCCTCGTGACCGAGAAGACCTCGCGATAGGTCAGGCCGGCGACCTCGAACGGCTCCGGTTCTCGCTGGTGCAGGCCGTCCAGAAACGCGCCCGCCTTGGTGATGGCGTTCTCGCCCAACCACGGCCTGGCACTGTGGGCCGCCAGGCCCCGGAACCCGAGGCGGGCGTTGATGACGCCCACGCAGCCGAGCTGCAACTCCAGGTCGGTGGGCTCGGTCACCACCGCGAACGTCGCGTCGGCGAGCCACGGCACGCGCTGGAGCACCGGCACCAGCCCGTTGGCGTCGGCCGGCCCCTCCTCGGCCTCGTAGAACACGCCGATCACGTCGTAGGGCCCCAGCAGCACGTCGGTGTCCTCGAGCAGATGCACCATGACGGCCACGCCCGACTTCATGTCCGAGGCGCCGAGCCCGTGCAGCCGGCCGTCGTGCACGTAGGCGTCGCCCTGGCCCTGGTTGGGGACCGTGTCGATGTGGCCCACCAGCAAGATGGTCGGGCGGTCGGTCGACCTTCCGACGACGAGGCTGTTGTTGATCCGCCGCACGCCGTCCTGGCCGTGCGTCCGCATCATGCGCTCGGCCAGGGCAGTGCACAGCCGGCCCTCGTTGCCCGTCTCCGAGGGAATGTCGACCAGCTCTGTCAGGGTCCCGACGAGGCTCACACCGACACCTCGAAGGTGCGCAGCGCCTCGTTGAGCGACGTGCGCTCGTCTGTGCGGTCCGACCGCTGCCCGATGATGTAGGCGCAGGCGAGCTGGGCGGTGCCGCCGGGGAACTCCTTGGGACGGGTGCCGGGCACCACGACGGACCGGGCCGGAACGCGGCCACGGTGCTCGATGCGGTCCTCGCCGGTGAGGTCGATGATCGGCGTCGAAGCGGTGATGGAGACGTTGGCCGCCAGCACCGCTCCCTCCTCGATCAGGGCACCCTCGGTGACGATGCAGCGGCTGCCGATGAAGGCCCCGTCCTCGATGATCACGGGCCGGGCGTTGGGTGGCTCCAGCACGCCGCCGATGCCGACTCCTCCCGACAGATGCACACCGGAGCCGATCTGTGCGCACGAGCCGACCGTCGCCCAGGTGTCCACCATGGTGCGAGTGGCGACGTAGGCGCCGATGTTCACATAGCCAGGCATCACGATCACCCCCGGCTCACAGAACGCCCCGTAACGAACGGTGCCGGGTGGGACCACCCGCACCCCGGACTCGGCGAGATTCTGCTTGGTGGGGATCTTGTCGTGGTACTGGAACGGCCCCGCTTGCATCACCTCGACCTCGGTGAGTTGGAAATACAAGAGGATGGCCTGCTTGACCCACTCGTTGACCGTCCAGGCGCCGTCGTGCTTCTCGGCAACCCGGATCTCGCCCCGGTCCAGGGCGGCGATGGCCTCGAACACGGCGTCGGCTGCCTCACTCAGCCGCGTCCGATCCTCGTAGGCCGATTCGATCAGTTGGCGGCCAGACATGCCTTCACCACCTCCGTCGCCTCGCGACATGCTTCCACGGTCGGGACCAGGGCGAGCCGAATGTGACCCTCGCCACCCGGCCCGAACGCCCTCCCCGGCGAGACGACCACGCCGTGCTCGAGCAGCTGTTCGGTGATCGCCACGTCGTCGGGCACCCGGATCCACAGGTAGAGGCCTGCCTCGGATGCCACGGTCGGATAGCCCAGATCGGCGAATGCCTTGCCGACGATGGCCCGCTTCTCGCGGAAGATGGCCCGTCGCTCGCCGGCATGCTCGTCGTCTGACCAGGCGACTGCCGCCGCCTCCTGCACGAACTCCGGCGGGGCGGTCCCGGTCCCGGTCCGGAGCGCCCGCAGCGCATCGAGGGCATCGGCGTCGCCGACGATGGCGCCGCTCCGATAGCCGGTCATGCCGCTGCGCTTCGAGAGGCTCAGGTAGCTCAACACGCCCCTGGTGCCGTCGATCTCGAGGATCGAGCGGGGCGGTTCGCCGTCGTAGAGATCGACGTAACACTCGTCGGAGCACAGGAGGACGCCTTCTTCACGCGCCCGGTCGTGGAAGGCGGCCAGGTCGTCGAGCGCCATGACGGAGCCGGCCGGGTTGTGCGGCGTGCAGATCCAGGCCAGGGTCGCCTGCTGCCAGGCCTCGTCCGGCACATCGTCGGCCCGGAAGACGAAGTCGCCGGCCAGCGCGATCGGGAAGGGAGTCGCCCCGGCCAGCAGCGCCCCGCGTTCGTAGATCGGGTAGCCGGGTGTCGGCCAGATGACACCGTCGCCGGCGGCCCGGTCCACGAACGCCAGCGGCGTCGAGAAGATCGACTCCTTCGACCCGGTCGTCGGCAGCACCTCGCGCTCGGGGTCGACGGTCACCCCGAACCGCCGCTGCACGTAGTCGGCGATGGCCTGGCGCAGGACCGGCAGGCCGTGCACGGTCGGGTACTGGGAGACCTCGGGCACGGCGGCCCGCAGGGCCTCGGGGATGAAGGCGGGTGTGGGCTCACGCGGGTCGCCGATCGAGAAGTCGACCAGCGGCACCCCGGCGGCTCGCATCGCCCTCGCTCGGTCCTGCACGGTGGCGATCGCATAGGTGCCGAGCTGCTCGAGCACCGGGTTGCGTCTCACCATCGGTCACCGCGTCGCAGCATCGAGCGGAGGCTAGCCCGAGCCTCGGATCGCCTGGGTGAGCCGGGGGTCTGGTTGCCGGACAGCCGCCATACAATCGACCCTCGTGTCCGATGCGAAGTACCGAGCGATCTTCCTGGGCCTGGGCGTCGCCTTCCTGGCGGTGATCCTGGCCGGTTTCGTCTTCGGCTCGCCCGAGGCCGAAGACGTGCCGCTCCCGGGCGTCCTGGAGGAGATCAGCCCGCTGCCGGGCAGCCAGGTGCCACTCCAGGTGCGCATCGAGGTCGACGTGCCGATCGGCTACCGGATCGAGATGTTCGTGGACAACTTCCGGGTGCCGGAGACCGAGCTGCAGTTCGTGGAGGGCACGGGCGTCTACTCCTTCGTCCCGTCTCGCTCGGAGTTCATCGCCTGGGGCTCGGGAGAGCACTCGGTGCTGGTGCGCTGGCGGACGATCAGCGGCCTTCCCGACGAGGGTGAGTTCCGCTGGACGTTCCGGACGTTCTGAGCCTGCTCACCCGGCAAGCGCCGCCGCCAGCCACGGCGCGTCCTCCCGAACGGTGATGATCGTCGGCCGGTCCTCCCCCAGCGCCGCCGCCACCGCCTCCACGGCATGCTCGAGGCTCTTCGACTCGACGCCGTTGCATCGCAAGGCCTCGGCGAGAGCCATGAAGTCGGGATTTTGGCCATCGACGCCCACGGCCTCGATCCCGGCGGCCGCCATGTCGTCCCGGATCTGCTTCAGGCCGGCGTTGTCCCAGACGACGACCGGGATGCCGAGGCCCAGCTCGGCTCCGACGATGAGCTCTTGCACGGTGAACATCAGCCCGCCGTCGCCGACCAGGCAGACGACGTCGCGGTCCGGCAAGGCCAGCTTGGCGCCGATGGCGTTCGGCACGCCGCACCCGAGCGTGCAATAGCCGGCCGGATAGCTCCAGAGACGCGGATGCGCCACCGGCATGGCGAAACACCCGGTGTAGACGAGCTGGCAGATGTCGCCCATGAAGATCGTGTGCTCGCCGAGTGCCGTGCGAAGGGCATCGAGCAGGACTGTGTGACGCTGCTGGGAGTCGGTCAGCGCCCCGCGAATCGCCGCCCGAGTGCGACCTGCCCGTGCCTCGGCGCCGGTCCGGTCCTGCGCCTGGTGCCCGTCGAGTGCAACGAGCAGCGCGGCGGCGGCGCTGCGGGCATCGGCCACGATCCCCACCTCGGCGGGGTAGCGATCGTCGATCTTCGCGGGATCGATGTCGATCCGGACGAGAAGGTCAGGCAGCGGGAGGCGATCGACGAAGCTGTCCGTCTCGGCGAGCTCGGTGCCGATCGCCAGCACCACGTCGGCCTCGGCCAGGACGGCTTGCGTCTCCGCACGAATGGCCGAGGCGCCGACGCTCAGCGGATGATCATCGGGAACGATGCCCTTCCCGGCCGTGGAGGCGATCACCACGGCTCCGAGGCGTTCGGCGATGGCGGTGATGTCGCGAGCCGCTCCGGCCGCGCCACCTCCGACCATCAGAACCGGCCGGGTGCCGCTCTGCAGCAGCGTCGCGGCAGCGGCGATCTGCTCGTCCAAGGCTGCCGGGCGAGGGGGCGGGGTCACCGGCTGCCATGTGTCGTCGACCAGCTGGGCCGCCACGTCGATGGGAATCGAGAGATGGACCGGACGAGGCCGTTCGCTCGCGAACACTGCGAAGGCCTCGGCCATCAGGCCGGGGATCTCGTCGGCGTGCCGCACGCTGGCGCTCATGGCGGTGAGCGGGTCCGTCACCGCTCGCTGATCGGGGATCTCGTGCAGCATGCCCCAGCCACGACCGTGTGTGTGCGAGGCCGTCTCCGAGGAGATGAGGAGCACCGGGATCGAGTCGGCCCACGACTGGCCGAGCGGCGTCAGCGCGTTGGTCACGCCCGGCCCGGAGATGACCAAGGCAACGCCCGGCCGGCCCGACGCCCTGGCGTACCCGTCGGCCATGAAGCCGGCGCCTTGCTCGTTGCGGGCTTGGACGTGCCGGATCGGTCCGCCGGCGAGGTTGCGGCAGAACTCGAGCGTGTGCACGCCGGGGATGCCGAAGACGGTGTCGACGCCGTAGCGGGCCAGCAGCCGCATGGTCGCCTCACCGGCCGTGATCCGCTCGCTCACGTGTCGTCCACGGTGGCCGGGCACTCGCCGTTCGACGGTCCCTGGCCGCCGTACTGCTTGACGAACTCGGAGATGCGGTCGGGATCGGCGAATCCCAGGCGCAGCATCTTCCCCCACCCGGTGACCACCACCGGAGCGGGGAGCGCCTCGTGCGGGGCGGCGATGACCCCGTCGCCGAGGTCTCGCACAGCCTGTTCGACGGCGTCTCGGGCATCGGCCGGCAACCGGCTCTGGTACTGCACCAGCACCGCGCCGCGAGCGAGGCTGGCCACCTGATAGAGATCGGGGATCGGCTCGCGGTAGATGCCGCAGCGGGCGTGGTCGCCCGAGCGGGCACCGGAGGTCGGCGGGTCGGAGCTGTACTCGGGAGGGGCCTCGGTGCCGGCGATGATCGCCTGGACGGTCTCGTCGTCCAGCAAGACCGGATCGAGCACCTCGAACTCCTCGACCTCGAGTGCCGAAGTCGAGACCGTCTGCTGCTCGGCCCCACACGCAGCGAGCAGCACTGCCCCGATGATGACGAGGCGGCCCAGGCCGCTCGGCGTCATTCCAGAATCCCCGGTCCTTCCTCGAGCAGACGCAGGAACATCTCCTCGTTCACCACGGGCACGCCGAGGCCCTCGGCTTTGGCCAGTTTCGAGCCCGGCGACTCTCCGGCCACGAGCACCGTGGTCTTCCCTGACACCGAGGAGGTTACTTTTCCGCCCCGATCCTCGATCGCCGCCTTGGCGGCGTCCCTTCCGAGCGAGTCGAGGGTGCCGGTGATGACCACCGTCACCCCTTCCAGGACGTCGGAGACCCCTCCCTCCGGCTCCGGATCCACGAGGCGAACACCTCCTTCCCCGAGTCGGTCGATCAGCGCTCGGTTCGCCTCGTCGGCACCCCAGTCGGCCACCGACTCGGCGATGATCGGGCCCACCCCCTCGACGGCGGCCAGCTCCTCGGCGCCGGCGGCGAGCAGCTCCCGGATGTCCCGGAAGCGCCGTGCCAGGAGGTGGGCCACCGTGCCACCCACATGCCGGATGCCCAGCCCCACGAGCAGGTTCGCCACCGGTCGGTCGCGAGCTTCGTCGATGGCGGACATCAAGTTCCCGACCGACACCTCACCCCAACCTTCGAACTGCAGGAGGTCGTCGGGGGTCAGGAAGAAGATGTCGGCGGGTCCCTCGATGAGGCCCTTCGAGAGAAGAAGGTCGACGGTCTTGTATCCGAGGCCCTCGATGTCCATGGCGCCTCGCCCGGCGAAGTGGAACAGCCACTCCCGGACCCGAGACGAGCAAGTGAGCCCGCCCGTGCACCGGGCCACCTTCTCACCCTCGGGGCGGACGATCGGGTTGCCGCAGAACGGGCAGTTGGCCGGCATGTGCCAGACCTGCTCGTCGCCCGTGCGCCTCGACACCACCGGACCGACCACCTCGGGAATCACGTCGCCGGCCCGCCGGACGACGACCCAATCTCCGATCCGGACGTCCTTGCGCTGGAGCTCCTCCTCATTGTGGAGGGTGGCCATGCCGACGTTGGCTCCTCCCACGAACACCGGCTCCAGAACGGCGAACGGGGTGGCGGCGCCGGTCCGTCCGATGTTGATCTCGATGCCGTTGAGCCGGGTGATCTGCTCCTCGGGTGGGAACTTGTAGGCGATCGCCCAGCGTGGTGCCTTCGCCGTGTAGCCCAGCTCGATCTGCTCGTCGAGCGCGTCCACCTTGATGACCACGCCATCGGTCTGATACGGAAGGTCGTTGCGGTGCTGCTCGGTCCACTCGACGTACTCGACCATCTCGGCCAGGTCGGCGACCCGCTTGGTGGAGGGGTTGACGCGCAGGCCGAGCGAGCGGAGGTAGTCGAGGGTGGCCGAGTGGCTGTCGAGCTGGGGACCGGCTTCGATGTGCCCGAGCTGGTAGATCCACACCGAGATGTTCCGCTCGGCGGTGATCGCAGGGTTCTTCTGGCGCACCGAGCCCGCCGCCGCGTTGCGGGCGTTGGTGAACAGGCGCTCGCCGGCCTCCGCCTGGCGGGTGTTGAGCTCCTCGAAGGCGTCGAGCGGCATGTAGATCTCACCGCGGGCCTCCATGATCGCCGGGGGGTCGCCCATGAGCCGCAGCGGGACGGCCCGGATGGCGCGGACGTTGGCGGTCACGTCCTCCCCGGTGACGCCGTCGCCCCTCGTCGCCGCCTGGGTCAGGACGCCGCCCTCGTAGGTGAGCGACACGGCCAGCCCGTCGATCTTCAGCTCGCAGACGTAGCCGGTCGGCGGCCTGCCGAGCTGGCGTTCCAGCCGCGCCTGCCATGCCTCGAGGTCGTCTGCCGACTCTGCGTTGTCGAGCGAGAACATTCGCTGGCGATGGGTCACGGAGGCGAAGAGGCTGGACGGGGCGGCGCCCACTCGCCGGGTCGGCGAGTCCTCGGTGACGAGCGTGGGATCGGCCTCCTCGAGCGCCTCGAGCTCGCGCAGCATCGTGTCGTACTCGGCGTCGGAGATCTCAGGATCATCCAGCACGTAGTAGCGGTGGGCATGGTGCCGGAGCTGCTCTCGCAACTCCTGCACCCGCGCCGCCGGGTCGGCGGCCGGTCGCTTGGCGGCGGGGCTCATGGCCGACGAGGGTAGTGCCCGGCTCTGACGCCGATCACGTCATCTGGTGGCGGCGATGATCCCCCCGCCCAAGACCTCGTCGCCGTCGTAGAAGGCCACCGTCTGGCCGGCCGCCACGGCTTCCTGCGGTGATCGGAAGCGCACCACGGCGCCGGCGCCGGCCGCGGTGAGATCGGCGGCGACCGCCGCCCCGTGGGCCCGGTACTGCACCGTCATCGGCCCCGGTCGCGGGAGGTCGACCCAGCTCAGGCGCTCGATGTCGAGCTCCTGCACCGCCAGGTCGTGGCGACGGCCCACCGTCACCGTGGCGGTGCCGGCGTCGACTGCGGTGACGAAGCGGGGCTCACCGACGGCCACCCCCAGGCCGCGACGCTGACCGATGGTGAAGTTCGTGATCCCGTCGTGCTCGCCGAGCACGGACCCGTCCCGGTCGACGATCGGCCCGGGCCGGTCGGCCACACCGTGATCGGCCAGGAACGACCGGTAGTCGCGATCCCCCACGAAGCAGATGTCCTGGCTCTCCTTCTTGGCGGCGGTGCGCAGGCCGAGGCCCCGTGCAATCTCCCGCGTCTCGGCCTTCGTCAAGGCGCCCACCGGGAAACGGATGCCCGCCAGCTGGGCCTGGCCCAGCATCGACAACACATACGACTGGTCCTTGGCGGCGTCGACGCCCCTGCGCAGCCTCCAGCGGCCACCGTCGTGCTCGTTGCGGGCGTAGTGGCCGGTCACCACGACGTCGCATTCGAGATCCCGGGCGTGATCGACCAGGCGGGTGAACTTCACGGTGCGATTGCACTCCACGCAGGGGTTCGGGGTGCGGCCGGTGACGTAGTCGGCCACGAAATGATCGACGACGCCTCCCATGAACTCCTCGGTGTAGTCGAGGACGTAGTACGGGATGTCGAGCTGGGCGGCCACCCGTCGGGCGTCCTCGGCATCCGAGACCGTGCAGCATCCGGCGGTGGGGGCCTCTCCGCTCGGTCCCTTCCACATCTTCATCGTGACCCCGATGACGTCGTGGCCCTCGTTGCGCATCACCGCCGCCGCCACCGACGAATCGACGCCGCCCGACATGGCCACCAGGGCTCTCACAGCACCAGCCCACCCTGGAGGGCGCTGATCTCGCCGGCCACGATCTCGGCAACCGTCGGCCCCTCGCCGACCGGCGTGGACCAACCGAACGAAAACCGGAGGCATTGGCGCGCCTCGGCCGGGCTCATGCCCATGGCCTCCAGCACGTGACTGACGGTGGCGGCGCCGGACTGGCAGGCGGAGGCAGCGGAGGCCGCCACGCCACGAGCGTCGAGCCGCATCAACAGCGTCTCGTTGAGGATCGACGGAAGCCGCATGTGGCTGGTCTGCACCGCCCGGGGCGCCTCGCCGACGGTCACCGAAGCGTCGGGCACCAGCTCGATCAGCCTCGCTTCGAAGGCGTCGCGCTCTGCCCGGACCCGAGTGCGGAACTCGTCGCGCTCGGACTCCAGCGCCTGCATGGCGGCCGCCAGGCCCACCGCCCCCATCACGTTGTGCGTGCCCGATCGCCTGCCCAACTCCTGGCCCCCTCCGTGCAGGAGCGGCTCCAGGGCGGTCCCGCTCCTCACGTAGAGGACGCCGACGCCCTTGGGCCCGCCGAACTTGTGGGCGGCGAGCGTGAGCAGGTCGACGCCGAGTGCCTCGACATCGACCGCCTCGGAGACGAAGCCCTGCACGGCGTCGGTGTGCACGACCGCTGACGACCCGGCAGCACGCACCGCCTGGCCGATCTCCGCAACCGGCTGCAGCACGCCCGTCTCGTTGTTGGCGAGCATGACCGACACGACCGCCGTGTCCCCGGTGACGAGCGACGCCACATCGTTGGGATCGACCCGACCGTGCTGGTCCACGCGGGCGTACGAGACCTTGCACCCCATCCGCTCGACGAAGGCGGCGCTCTCCAGCACCGCATCGTGCTCGGTGGGCGAGGTGATCACGTGACCGCGCCGGCCGCCGGCCAGGGCCGCACCCTTGATCGCCAGGTTGTCCGCCTCCGTGCCCCCGCCCGTGAACACGATCTCGAGCGGATCGGCCCCCAGCAGCCCCGCCACGCGGTCGCGAGCATCCTCGAGCGCGTTCTTGGCGCGACGCGACACCTCGTGGACCCCTGAGGGGTTGCCGAACGACTCGGCGCGGAACGGCGCCATCGCCTCCCAGGCCTCGGGCCGAAGGGGCGACGAGGCAGCGTGGTCGAGGTAGTGCATGGCTTCGATTCTCGCAGGGTCGATCCGGTTCCGGGACCCGGAGCCCGGAGCCCGGGACCCGGGACCGCCGCGCGCGACGAGCTACTCCGCAGTCGCCAACCCCTCGTGCGGTCAGGTCGCGGTACTCGGTACCAGGTACCCGGTACTCGCCCCGCGTGATCCGCGCTGGTCCACAAGTCCGTACTCTCTGTATATGAAGACTTCCGTCAGCATCGACATCCATGCGCCGATCGAGGCGGTCTGGGCCGAGGCGGTCGACTTCCCTTCGCATGCGGAGTGGATGAGCGACGCCGCCGAGATCGCCTTCGAGACCGATCAGACGACCGGCGTCGGCACGGTCCTCCTCGTCGAGACGCACGTCGGCCCGCTGCGCACGCTCGATCGCTTCACGATCACCGCCATCGAGCCGCCGCACGTCGTCCGCGGTGTTCACGACGGGGCCGTCAGCGGTCACGCCACCTGGACGATCACCGAGAACGACGGCGTGACGACGTTCCTCTGGGAGGAGAACCTCCGCTTCCCCTGGTTCTTCGGGTGGAAGATCGGTGAGTTCATCGCCCGCCCCATCTTCCACGTGCTCTGGAAGCAGAACCTCCGCCGCCTCAAAGAGCGGATCGAGAGCCGTTCGTGAGCGCGGCGACGCCGCCCACCGTCCACCTCGCCCAGTTCAACGTCGGCACGCTCCTCCATCCGCAGGACGACCCGCGTTCCGCCGGCTTCATGGACGCGTTGGACGAGGTGAACACCGCCGGCGAGCGGTCACCCGGGTTCGTGTGGCGGTATCAGGACGAGAGCGGCGCGGCGACCGACACGCATCTGTGGGACGACCCGCTCGCCATCATCAACCTCACGGTGTGGGAGTCCATCGAGGACCTCCGGGCGTTCGCCTATCGAGGCATCCATCTCGACTACTTCCGCCGCCGCCTCGAGTGGTTCCACCCCCACGAGGAGCCCAGCCACGTCATGTGGTGGATCCCCGCCGGCACACTGCCCACACCGGAGGACGGCAAAGCCCGCCTCGAGCACCTCATCGCCCACGGCCCATCACCGGCCGCCTTCGGCTTCCGGGAGGCCGCGGGTGTCAGCCGCCAGGTCGCTCCGCTCCCTGGCGACTGAGTACTTGGTACTGAGTACTCGGTACTCGGTACCCCTACGGCTCGTAGCCGTCGCAGCCTTCGGCTCCGACGGCTGCGAAGGTCTCCGTGGGAAGCTCCTCCACCGTGATCAGGGCGATCTCCTGCTCGTCGATCACGACGGTTCCAGTGCGGGCGGTCACGACATGGATCGACCACTCGGCGTCGGGATACGTGCCTCCCGCCCACTCGAGCATCGCGTCGAAGGGTGTCACCGACGCCTCGGCCTGCGGGTCGACCTCGATCACCGCCGACCACACCTGATCACAGTCCAGCGTGCCGTCGAAGGGGCCGTCGTCAGCCGATCCGCACGCTGCCAGCGTCACGAGGAGGGTGGCGAGGGCCGCCCGGGCGATCACGAGCCGCTGAAGGTCGCCTTGCGCTTCTCGAGGAAGGCCGCCACGCCTTCCCTGGCGTCGGCGGTGTCGAAGCACTCGCCGAACGCATCGGCCTCGATGGCGAGCGCCTCGTCGATCGGGCGCCCCCATCCTTCGTTGATGGCCCGCTTTGCGGCGGCCAGCGCTTTCGTCGGCCCGGCCGCATAGATGGCGGCGGCGGCCAGTGCCTCGTCGAGGAGCTCGTCGGCGGGATAGACGGCGTCGGCCAGGCCCATCGCCAGCGCCTCGTCGGCCGGGACGTGGCGACCCGAGTAGACGAGTTCCTTTCCGCGGGCGAAGCCGACCAGACGCGGGAGGCGCTGCGTGCCGCCGGCACCGGGGATGATGCCGAGTTGGATCTCGGGCTGGCCGACCTTGGCGTCCTCGGCGAGGTAGCGGAAGTCGGCGCCCATCGCCAGCTCCAACCCACCGCCCAACGCGTAGCCGAACACAGCCGCGATGACCGGCTTGGGCAGCTGCTCGAGGCGCCGGATCACCGAGTCGATGTTGTTCTCGTCCAACCCCGAAGCCCCCTCGGCGTGGGCGGTCTGGAATCCCGTGATGTCCGCCCCGGCCGCGAAATGCGGTCGGCCGGTGATGACCACGGCTCGAATGGCATCGTCGGCGGCCATGCCGATCGCCTTCTCGAGGTCCTCGGCGAGCTCACCCGAGAGGGCGTTGACGGGCGGGCGGGTCAGCTCGATCAGCGCCACGGCGTCCTTGGTGGTGTACGAGACCAGCTCCAC
>JBPEXB010000346.1:0-13940 GCA_052032125.1 Acidimicrobiia bacterium | reverse complement strand
CCGTCAACCCGAGCGGGCTGCACGGCGGCTTGTTCCAGCACGCCATCAGCGCCTGGGACGAACGGGCGACCCTCGCCGGATGGGAGGGCGCCAGCATCTTCGACCCGGAAGCCAACACGGCCGTGTCCGCCTGGCTCGTCGAAGTCGACGGCTGGTGGCACTGGAGCTGCTGGCACCGCTTCTTCGGGTAGGGGTACTTGGTACTAGGTACTTGGTACCTCGTACCTCGTACCGCGAGTCGGCGCAGCCGACGAGCGCCTCCTCCGGTAGCGTCGCCGCATGGAATGGCACAAGGTGGCGGAGGTCGACGAGCTGGCGGAAGGTCGGGTCATGGCGGTCACCGCCGGGCTCACCACCGTCTGCCTGACCCACTTCGAGGGACAGTACGGGGCGCTGGACAACCACTGCCCGCACCAGGGGGGCCCGCTGGGCGAGGGCTCGATCGAGAAGTGCTGGCTGCGCTGCCCCTGGCACGGCTACGACTACCACCCCCTCACCGGCGAGCCGCCCGAAGGATTCTCCGACGCGGTACCCACCTATGAGGTGGAGGTGCGCGACGACGGCATCTATGTGGGCGTCCCTCCCGAGCCCGAGCACGAGCGCACCGTGTCGGATCTCATGGTCGAGACCATGGTCAACTGGGGCGTGACCCACGTCTTCGGCATGGTGGGCCACTCGAATCTCGGCTTCGCCGACGCCATGCGACGCGCCGAGAACCGGGGCGATCTCACCTACATCGGCATCCGCCACGAGGGGGCCGCGTCGTTCGCCGCCTCTGCGTACGGAAAGCTCACCGGCCGCCTGGCGGCCTGCTTCGCCATCGCCGGCCCCGGCTCCACGAACCTGCTCACCGGCCTGTACGACGCCCAGCGCGACCGGGCGCCGGTGCTGGCGCTCTCGGGACAGGTGCCTTCTGACGTCCTCGGGAGGGGTGCCTTCCAGGACCTGGACCTCCAGGGCGCTTTCTCGGACGTGGCCCGGTACTCGAAGACCGTCCTCAGCGGGTCCGACCACGCCGAGATCATGACGCTGGCGTGCAAGACGGCGCTGGTCGAGCGCGATGTCGCCCACCTGATCTTCCCGGACGAGGTCCAGGTGGAGACGGTCGGCGACGCCGAGGCGAGCGGCCCGGATGGCCGCACGGGCTCACGGCGGATCACGCCGCCGGTGGAGGCACTCGACGCCGCGCTCGAACTTCTGGCCGGCTCGGCCCGGCCGGTGATCGTCGTCGGGCACGGGGCCCGCGGGGAGATGGAGCCGATCATGGCCCTGGCCGAGCGACTCCATGCGCCGGTCATCACGACCTTCAAGGCCAAGGGCCTGGTGTCCGATCACCATCCGCTCGGGGTCGGCGTGCTGGGCCGCTCGGGCACCCCGGTGGCTTCGTGGTTCATGAACGAATCGGACCTCATGATCGTCTTCGGCGCCTCCTTCTCGAACCACACCGGCATCGCCGACTACAAGCCGCTGATCCAGGTCGACTTCGAGCCGATGGCCCTCGGGCGGTTCCACGCCGTGACCGTGCCGGTGCTCGGGCACATCGAAGAGACCGCCCGGTTGATGCTGGAACGGTGCCCCGACGACCTCGAGACCGTCGACCAGCGATCGGAGGTGGCCGAGCGGTGGGCGATCTGGCGCGAGGAGAAGTCGCGGAGAGCCACCGACACGACCGACGAGGGCATCTCGGCGGCTGCCGTGTTCGAGGCCCTGGGGCGGCACATCGACGAGAATGCCGTGATCTGCGTCGACGTGGGCAACAACACCTACTCGTTCGGCCGCTACTTCGAAGCGACCGGTCAGGACGTGCTCATGTCGGGGTATCTCGGCTCGATCGGCTTCGGCTACCCCGCGGCCATGGGTGCCTGGGCCGCAGCCCCGGACCGCCAGATCGTGGCGGTGACCGGCGACGGCGGGTTCGCCCAGTACATGGGTGAGGTCACGACGTCGGTGAAGTACGGCATGAACATCACCCACGTGCTGCTCAACAATCGTTCGCTCGGCAAGATCTCCAAGGAGCAGCGCGATGCCCACTTCGACGTGTGGCAGACCAGCCTGGTCAACCCGGACTTCGCGGCCTATGCCGACCTGTGCGGCGCCAAGGGGATCCGAGTCGACACGATCGACGAGTTGGACGACGCCATCGGCGCGGCGCTGTTGCATCAGGGCCCAGCGCTCGTCGACGTCTTGCAGGACCCCAAGCTGCTCTGACCCAGGTGCAGGGCACTCCTCGGCCCCTGATACCGGGTACCCAGTACGTGGTACTCGGAACTGAACTACCTCAGTCGGGCCGCTCGTCGTCGGTGCGTTCGGGGATCGGCTCGGGGTCGGCCCCAGCAGCTTCCTGAGGCACGGCGATCGTCCGGGTCCGCCCGCGGTAGCCGATCAGGTCGGCCACGGCGAACATGATGAAGATCAGCGGGGCGATGGTGCTGCCGAGGTTCCAGAACCACCAGGCGGCCGCCAGGGCGACGACCACGCCGAGGATGCGGGCCAGCAGATCGCCTGACGGCCCCACCACCTTCACGAGAACCTCGCGAAGCATCTTCGAACCGTCGAGGCCGCCGATCGGCAACCAGTTGACGAGACCCCAGACCACCGAGACCCAGATGAAGGCGCCGACGAAGAAGATGAGGTATTCACCGAGCTGGTCGGCGGCCAGCAGCGCCACGTTCCAGGGCGAGCGGATGATGCGGGCACCGATGTCGCCCAGCGCGCCGACCTGGACCACGAAGTAGAGGCCGAGGCCGACCAGAAGCCCGACACCCGAACCGGCGGCCGCCACCACGAAGCGACGCCAACCGCGAATCGGGCGCTCGAGCTCGGCCCAGACCGTCACCCCCCCGAGCGCGTAGATCGTGATGCCCTCCACGTAGCCGTCGAAACGCCTGACCGCCTCCGCATGGCCCAGCTCGTGGAGCACCACGGAGAGGAAGATGGCCAGCGTCCACAGCGCGATGGCGGCGCCGCTCAGACCCGAGTCGAGGATGAACAGCAGCAGGATGAGGAAGGTGGCGTGGACGCGCACCGGGAACCCGAACAGCGAGAAGCTGAGCATGCCCCGAGGCTAGGCGGAGTCAGCCGACAGTCATCAGTCATCAGTCATCAGGACCCCGGGACCCGGACCCCGGACCCCGGGACCCGGCGAGGGCGGAGCAGGGCCGGACCGGGCGATCCCGTGCGAACGACCGACGACCTCGCGGGCCCCTCGAGCTATGTCGACCGCAGGACGCCCCTGGAGACTGGCGACTCGCATCAACCCGCGCCGGACCGAAGACTGTGGACTGAAGACTGTGGACTCAGTACCCGGTACCGGCTACCGGGTACGGTCTCCCCATGACCTACACCCACATCGTCGTCGGCGCCGGGTCGGCCGGCTGCGTGCTCGCCAACCGGCTGAGCGCCGATCCCGAGAATCAGGTCCTGCTCCTGGAAGCGGGCGGGTCGAACCGCCACCTGAACGTGAAGGTCCCTGCCGCCTTCTCCAAGCTCTTCAAGACCGAGCGGGACTGGGACTTCGCCTCCGAGCCGGAGCCGCACCTCAAAGGACGATCGGTGTACATCCCGCGGGGCAAGATGCTGGGCGGTTCGAGCTCGATGAACGCCATGATCTACATCCGCGGCCGCCGCCACGACTACGACGGCTGGGCAGAGCGTGGATGCGAGGGATGGTCGTACGACGACGTGCTCCCGTTCTTCAAGCGGTCGGAGCGCAACACCCGGCTCGACGACCACTTCCACGGCACCGAGGGCGAGTTGTGGGTGGACGACCTGCGCACGGTCAACCCCGCCACCGAGGCGTTCATCGCGGCGTGCACGTCGTGGGGGATGGCACCCAACGACGATTTCAACGGCGCCTCTCAACTCGGGACCGGCACGTACCAGGTCACGCAGCGGCGAGGTGGCCGCTGGAGCGCCGCCGACGCCTTCCTGGCCCCGGCCCGCTCGCGCTCCAACCTGACCATCCGCACCGGCGTCACGGTCTCCAAGGTGGTGATCCACGATCGCCGCGCCGTCGGGGTCGAGTTCGTGGTCGGCACGGTCCGCAATGTCGCCCGGTGCGACGGCGAGGTCGTGCTGGCGGCCGGAGCGATCAACTCGCCGCAGATCCTCATGCTGTCGGGGATCGGCCCGGCCGACCATCTCCGGGATCTCGACATCGACGTGATCGAGGATCTGCCGGTCGGCCAGGGCCTCCAGGACCACCCGGCCATCATGATGGTGTACGACTCGCTCCAGGCTGGGAGCCTCGACGAGGCGGAGCGGCCCCGGCATCTGGCCCGCTACGTCGCACGCCGCACCGGGATGCTGTCGTCGAACGTCGGCGAGGGCGGGGCCTTCCTCACCACTCGCGGCGACCTGGTGGAGGCCGACGTCCAGTTCCACTTCGGGCCCGCCTACTTCGTCGACCACGGGTTCGAGACCTACGACGGCAACGCGTTCACTCTGGGACCCACGCTGATCACCCCCGAGAGTCGCGGCACCGTGAGCCTGCGCAGCGCCGACCCGACCGACAAGGTGCGCATCGAGGGCAACTACCTCGCCGTCGGAGCAGACGTCCGGTCGCTGGTCGAGGGGGTGAAGATCGGGAGGGAACTCGCCCAGCAGCCGGCCTTCGACGCCTTCCGCGGCCGGGAGATCTACCCGGGGCCCGACTACCGGTCCGACGCCGAGCTCGAGGAGTACTGCCGCCAGGTCGCCGAGCTCCTCTACCACCCGACCTGCACGGCGCAGATGGGGCCGGCCGGCGAAGCCGTGGTGGATCCGCAGCTACGCGTCAACGGGATCGAGGCGCTCCGGGTCGCCGATGCCTCGATCATGCCGGCGGTGGTCGGTGGCAACACCAACGCTCCCACGATCATGATCGGCGAGCGGGCCTCCGATCTGGTCCTGGGTGCCGCCTGACGCTCAGGCGACGGTCGCCACGATGAACAGGCGCGTGAAGGGAAGCACCGTCACGCCGTCGTCACCGGGCGGGTAGGCCTGGGCGACGCGGTCGGCATACGTCCGGAAGAACACTTCTCGATGATCCGGGCCGAGGGCGGCCAGCAGGGGCCGTAACACCGACCCGCGGGTCCAGCGCGCCACCGGGTCGTCACCGGTCAGCTCGTGGAGGTAGGTGGTCTCCCAGATGTCCAGGTGGGCGACCAGCGGCCGCAACAGCGCGTGATACCAGTCGGGATCGGCGACCGGGAAGCGGCGCTCGAGCGGCCGAAGGATGTCGGCCCACGGACCCTCCTCGACGACCTCGCTGATGAGGGTGTGGGTCGGCGCATGATGATTGTGCGGCATCTGCACCGCCAGCGCTCCCCCGGGCGCCAGCGCGGCGACCAGACCCGGGAACAGCACCCGGTGATCGTCGAGCCAGTGGAGGGCGGCGTTGCTGAACACGACATCGGGGGACTGCGACGGCCGCCACGTGGCGAGATCGGCTTCGACCCACGTCAGGTCGGGATGGTCCGCTCGCGCCTCGGCGAGCATCTCGGGGGACCGGTCGACGCCGATGTGCTCGGCCTCGGGCCAGCGGGCGACCAGGTAGGGGGTCACGTTGCCGGGACCACATCCGGCGTCGACCACCACCTCGGGCGCCCGGGTCGGGATGTGTGCCAGCAGATCCAGCGCCGGCCGCAGGCGCGGCGCCCCGAAGTGCAGGTACACCGCTGGATCCCACTCGGTCACGCCGCCAGCTGCTCCACAGCCTGTTCGGCGAGCTGGACGACCGAGCGGGCCATCAGATCGAGGTCGAGGCCCTCGGCGCTCCCCATCGCCCCGTGCCGGTAGCGGGCGTAGACACCTTCGAGGATGGCGGCCAGGCGCCACGATTGGAACGCCCGGTAGTAGCCGATCCGGCTCGTGTCGGCCCCGGTGGCGGCTGCGTACCGGGCCAGGGCCCGCCCCCGGTCCGGGAATCCGCCCGCCTGGGTGGCGGACGAACGCCAGATGACGGGCTCTTCCGGGCCCATCCAGCTGTTCATCAGATAGCCGACGTCGGCCATCGGATCGCCGAGCGTGCAGAGCTCCCAGTCGAGGAGGGCCTCGACACCGCCACCCCCGATGATCATGTTCCCGAGGCGGTAATCCCCGTGGACGACGGTGGATCGCTGCTGCGGCGGTATCGCCGACTCCAGGTGATGCCGGGCCTCGTCCATGGCCGCGATCTCTCGCTGCTTCGACGCATCCCATTGAGCGGTCCAGCGCCGCAGCTGGCGGGCCACGTAGTCCTCACGGCGGCCCAGGTCGCCGAGGCCGACCTCATCGGGGTCGAGTCGGTGCAGCGCCGCCAGCACATCGATGGCCGCTTCGCCGACGGCGACTCGATCGGCTTTCGGGATCGCCGCACCGCCTTCGGCGTCGTGGGGAACCACCCCTTCGACGAAGGCCATCACATAGAATGGCGCGTCGTTGATCGCCGGGTCCTCGCACAACGCCAGCGGCTCGGGCACCGGGACATCGGTGCCATACAGCGCCGAGATCACCCGAAACTCGCGGGACATGTCATGGGCGCTCTCCAGCACCTGACCGAGGGGAGGGCGCCGCAGGGCGAGTGCCCGCCCGGCCGCGTCGTCGACTCGAAACGTCAGATTCGAGTTGCCACCACTGATCGCAGCGAAGCGCAACGGGAGCGTGACATCGATCCGCTCGGCGATCCACGCCGACACCGCGCCCGGCTCGATTCCTGCGATCGACATGACCGGCACCCTATCGGCGCCCTCGAGACGCTGGGGTCTTCGGGAACTTCGAGCCGGCTGCGCCGTCTGAACCCACGGGTCCGTGCGCACCGGAAGACCGGATCGTAGGATCGGGCCCCGCACGATCGACATGGGAGATGAATCGATGGCAGGCAGCGGCGAGCTCTATCAGCGCAAGGACGGCAAGTGGGCCTTTCGGGTCAAGGCGGCGAACGGTCAGTGTGTCGCCACCGACGGTTCCCAGGGGTATTCCAGCAAGGCGTCCGCCAAGAGCACGCTGACCAAGCTGCTGTCGGGCGGCTACGACGAGTGCGAGATCTACGCCCGCAAGGACGGCAAGTTCGCCTTCCGCATCAAGTCCTCGAACGGCCAGACCGTGGCCACCGACGGTTCGCAAGGCTACGAGGCCCGGTCGTCGGCCAAGAAGACCTCAGACAAGATCCTGGCCGGGACCTACGACGGCCCTGTCGTCGAGGTCTGAGCCGACCCCGATCTCTGTCGATGGCCCGGGCGACCGGGCCATCGTCGCGTCACCAGGACTCGGCGAGCCGCCGCAGTCGCTCGGTCCCCTCCCGTACCTCGTCGTCTGCGGCCGTGAGGCTGATGCGCAGGTGGCCGGCGGCCGCCTCGCCGAACGACTCCCCTGGCATCGTGGCGACGCCCTCTCGCTCCAGTAGCCCGTTTGCGAACTCGATCCCCGTGGCACCGGTCGGCCGGACGTCGACCATGACGAAGATGCCGCCCTGTGGCTGGTGCGCCGAGACGACGGGGGATCCGTCGAGCACCTTGGTGACGATGCCGGCCCGCCTGCGGTAGTCCGCCCGCATGGCCGCACACTCCTCGAACTCGCCTTCGAGGGCCGTGACCGTGGCGTCCTGGAGGAAGGGCTGCGCCCCGAACATCATCGCTTCCGACACGTCGCGGACCCGCTCGATCAGCGCCGGCGGGCCGATCGCCCATCCGCAGCGCCACCCGGTCATCGCATGCGACTTGGACACGCTCGAGACGACTGCCACGAGGTCGTCGTCGGAGGCGCCATCGAAGGGCGAACTGAACGTGCCGTCGAACACCAACGACTCGTAGACCTCGTCGGACACGAGCCACATGCCTCGTCGCCGGCACAGCTCGGCGAGCGCTTCGATCCTGGACGGCTCGAAGACCGCCCCGGTGGGGTTGTGGGGGCTGTTGAGGACGATCATGCGGGCGGCCGGCCCGGCCGCGGCTTCGAAGGCCCCGACGTCGATCTGGAAGCCGGCGTCAGGATCGAGCGGGATGCGGACGATGGCGGCACCGGTCGAGGCGAGCACCGCGTCGTAGGCGGCGTAGGTCGGGTCGGCAACCAGCACCTGGTCGCCGGGGTCGAGGACCGCCTGGCAGACGCCGTAGAGAGCCGTGTGGGCGCCAGGCATGAAGATCACGTGCCCAGGAGTGACGGCCCGTCCCGACCGAGCGGCGTAGCGCCGAGCCAGCGCCTCGAGCAGCGCCGGCTCGCCCTGACTGCGCGAGTAGTGGGTGCGCCCCGCCCGTAGCGAGGCGATGGCCGAGTCGACGATCGCCGCCGGCGTGTCCGTGTCGGGCTCGCCGATACTGAGGAGGATCACCCGCTCCCCGGCCGCTTTCCGCTCCAACGCTCGATGGTGCACGGCCCACCGATCGGACCCGAGGCCGGCCAGCCGATCGGTTCGGGCTGCGAACCTCACGCGGCCGCTCAGACCGGCCCGTCGAGCTGGGCCGACAGCTTCTTGGGAGCGGTCATCCGATACGACTCCTCCACCAATTCGGAGATCTCGTCCCAGTCGGTCTGCTCGCCCACCCACACGCCGATCCATCCGTTGGCGCCGACGTACTTGGGGTAGAAGAAGGGCTCGCCGGTCGCCAAGAGGATCTCTTGTTCCCCCGGCGGCGCCTTCATCGCCATCGTGGCGCGACCCGACGCCTCATCGAGCCCGAGGGTGGCGAAGATCTTGTCGCGCACCCGAAAGGTCGGATGCCCCCAGGTCTCGCGCTCGGCGCTCTCGGGGAAGGCGAGGCACACACGGCGCACCGAGTCGAGGACCGGCCGGGGAATCTGGTCGGGAGCCGCCATCGCCGCGACGGTAGCGCCCGCTATCGACCCAGGTACCGACAGGGTGCTCGGCAAGCTCCAGAGCGCCGACCAGAATGCCGATACAGGGGTGTCAGCCGAAGGGGAGTCGCATGTTCGTCCGGATGTCCAGCCTGATCGCCGCCCTGGCGCTCATCGCCGCGGCCTGCGGCGGTGCCGAGGAATCCGCCCCCACCTCGACGTCGCTGCGTCTGCCGGACACCGCTTCCGCCACGACCCAAGCCACCGTCGCCGTCAACGTGGCCCCCAGCACGATCGCTCCGGTGGGCGCCACGCCGCGGGCCAGCGGGACGTTCGGCGCCACGGTGCTCGGCTCGACCGAGCAGGTGGCCTTCGCCTCCGGCCGATTCGAGGCGACCATCACGATGGTCCCCGGCCCGGCGGCCGGGATTCCCGGCGATGTCGTCATCACGATGTCGGGGGCGTTCAACGGTGAGACGGGTGACTCCGAGATGCGGCTCGACTGGGGCAACATCGTCGAGCTGGCCATGGCCGAGGCCGGCGACGAGATCCCGGCCGAGTTCGCCGACATGTTCACCGAGCCCATGGAGATCAAGACGATCGGCGACAAGTCCTACATGCGATGGGGCTTCTTCTCGATGCTGCTCGGCACCGACAAGTGGATCGAAGGCGATGCCGATCAATCCGCCTCCGCCACCTCGGGCTTTGGATTCGGCGCCGACGGCGACAGCCCGACCGACGTGCTCGAGTCGCTGGCCGACGCCAACGCCGACGTCGAAGAGCTGGGTCGCGAAGAGGTGCGAGGGGTCGAGACGACCCACTATCGGGCCGTCCTCAACATCGAGGACCTGGCTCGGGAGCTCACCGCCGCCGAGCTGGAGGAGCTGCAGGCCGACATCGGCGAGCTCACCATCACCGAGTTCCCGATCGACGTGTGGGTTGGCGACGACGGCAACGTGTACCGCTACTCGATGGTCGTCGACGCGGCCGCCGCCGGCGGAACCGACGACTTCGAGTCCATGACGATGGTCTTCGAGATGTGGGACTACGACGCCGACATCGTGATCGAGCCGCCGCCGGCGGACGAGATCGCCACGGAAGACGAGCTCGGGTTCAACTTCTCCGGCTGAGCGTCACACGGGGGCCGGGCGGGGTGTGATCTCGCCCCGGTCCAGCCGCTCCAGGAAGAACTGCACGAACGGCCCGATGAGCACGGCGAACGCCACCGTGCCGATGCCCACGGTGCCGCCGAGCAGCCATCCGGCGGCCAGCACCGAGCCCTCGATCAGGAAGCGGGCGAAGCGGATCGAGAGCCCCCGCTCCGCCAGCCCGGTCATCAGCCCGTCCCGGGGGCCCGGTCCGAGTCGCGAGCCGATGTAGATCCCCGAGCCGAGGCCGACGATGGCGATGCCACCGAACATCAGGATCCATCGCACGACGGCCGACTCGACGTCATCGATCAGCCACAGCGTGGCATCGATCACCAGGCCGATCATGATCACATTCGCCACGGTGCCGACCCCGATGCGCTGACGGAGCGGGATCCAGCCGAGCAACACGATGAAGCCGGTGAGGATGCCGGCCACCCCGATGGTGAGCGGCGTGTGCAGTGAGATGCCCTGGTGCAGCGCCTCCCAGGGCGCCAACCCCAGCTCGGAGCGGACGGTGAGGGCGACGCCGAACCCGAACAAGACGAGGCCCAGCATGAGCCGCGGCATGCGACGCAGGACTTCGCGGGTGTGAGGTGTGGCCGGCACCGGGGAACGGTAGTGCGACCAGCCCGAGTACTCGGTACCTGGTACTCAGAACTGAGTACGCCCACTCACGACCACATAGCGAAAGCGCCGACCAGGCCTCATGATGTCCACCTCGGTCTCGGCGCAGCCCAGCTCGGCGAGGCGGGCGGCGACGAGCTCGGCGTCGGTCGGGTTGAGCCCGTGCCCGTCCTTGCCGGCTCGGAGCGCTCCCTCGACGATGTGCAGCCGTCCACCCGGCGCCAGGACCCTGATGATCTCTCGCAGCCCTGCGTCGCGATCGGCCCAGTGGTGGAACGACAGCACGTTGATGACGACCGTGAACGCGTCATCGGGAAACGGGATCTCCTCCGCCGATCCGACCCTGACGTCGGCCGACGGGACGCGTCTGGCGGCGCGCTCGACCATCGACGGGCTCGGATCCACACCCGCAACCAGAGAAGCTCCGGCCGCGGCCGCATGCGCGAGGGCGGCGCCGGGCCCGCAGCCGACGTCGAGGAACCGGTCGTCGGTCGTCAGGTGCGCTCTCTCGACCGCTGCCCGGTTGCTCTTCGGGTTCCGCGAGAAGAGGGTGTAGAGCGCCGCCCGGATGGGCGACCAGCGTTCGATGTCGTGTTCGTCCACGACCGGTGAGGCTAGAGGTTCACCGGCGAGCGACCCGGATCGGTCACGCGACCGCCCGGAACACGAACCGGGCGTCGGATTCGTCCACCACCACGTCGCCGAATCCGGCAGCCTCCAGCCTCGACCCCATCGTCCCCGGCGCAAAAGGGTTGTGCACGTCGAAGAGGTGGAACAGGCGGAAGCGCACACTGGTCTTCGAGTCCGAGCCGGCCAGCACGCCCCCCGGCGCCAGCACCCGCCGCACCTCGCGCAGGATGGCGTCCTGCTCCTCTCGGGTTGGCACGTGGTGGAGCATCGTGCAGCAGACCACCAGATCGAACACGTCGTCGTCGACGGGGATGCTCGAAGCCGAGGACGTGTGGACCTCGACGCGATCGCCGTACCGGTCCCGCAGCCGCTCGGCGGCGACGTGGTCGATCTCCACCGTCGTCAGACGATCGACTCCGTAGCGGAGCAGCGCCTCGGTGACGAGACCCGGCCCGGGGCCGATCTCGAGCACCCGCCCGGACAGGTCGACGCCGGCCAGCACCTGCGGCAACACCTCGCCCACCATGAGCCGCTGCCACCGATCGGACCTGCAGTACCAGTCGTGAATGCGATTCATCGGGCGAGGCTACGCACGCGGCCGACGGATCCCGGGACGCGGACTCCGGGACCCGGATCCCGGGCGCCGTCACGGACGCAGCCCGTTGCCCTAGGCAGGCACCGGCGTGGGGTCAGGGAGCCGGCCCATGCGTTCGATCAGATCGACCACCCGATTCGAGTATCCCCACTCGTTGTCGTACCAGGTGACCACCTTCACCATGTTGCCCCCCATCACCTGGGTCGACTCGGCGTCGAAGATGCTCGAGTGGGGGTTGCCGATGATGTCGGTGGAGACGAGCGGGTCGTCGGAGTACTGGAGGATGTCCTTCATCTCGCCGGAGGCCGCCTTGCGGACCGCCGCCTTGATCTTCTCGACGTCGACGTCGTCACGGAGCTCGACGACCAGGTCGACGATCGAGCCGTCCGGCACCGGCACCCGCATGGCCATGCCGTCGAGGCGCCCGGCCAGGTTGGGCAGGACCTTGCCGACGGCCTTGGCGGCACCCGTCGTCGTCGGAATGATGTTCTCCGTGGCCGCCCGCGACCGCCGCAGGTCCTTGTGGGGGACATCGGCCAGACGCTGATCGTTGGTGTAGGCGTGCACGGTGGTCATGACGCCGCGCTCGATCCCGAACTCGTCGTCGAGCACCTTGGCCAACGGCGCCAGGCAGTTGGTCGTGCACGACGCGTTGGAGACGATGCGATCGTCGGCGTCGAGGTCGTCGTCGTTGACGCCGAGCACGATGGTGGCGTCGATCTCGTCCTTGGAGGGCACCGTGAGCAGGATGCGCTTGGCCCCCGCCTCGAGGTGCTTCTCGAGCGAGGCGCGGTCCCGGAAGACGCCGGTCGACTCCACGACGATGTCGACGTCGAGCTCCGCCCAAGGGAGCTGGGCCGGGTCCTTCTCCTGGAGCATCCGGATGTGGTGGCCGCCGACGGTCATCTCGCCGTCTCCGACGGTCACCTTGTTCTCGAGGATGCCCATGACGCTGTCGTGACGCAGCAGGTAACCGAGCACGTCGTCGTCGGCCAGGTCATTCACGGCCACGACGTCGATGTCCGAATCGGGTCGTTCGAGGATGATGCGCAGCACGGCCCGGCCGATGCGGCCGAATCCGTTGATCGCCACTCGCGTGCTCATGCCGACACCTCCGCCTGCTCCATTCGTCTGACGGTCTCGATCACGCGGACCGAATAGCCCCATCCGTTGTCGAACCACACGATCGTCTTCACCATGGTTCCGTCGACCACCATCGTGGCGAGGCTGTCGAACACCCCGGAGAAGCTCGAGCCGCGGATGTCGGTCGAGACGATCGGGTCCTCGGTGTAACCGAAGATCCCTTGATAGCGATCGGTCGTCGCCTTCTCGACCACCGAGTTGACCTCTTCGACCGACGTGGCCTTGCCCACCTCGGCCACGGCGTCGATGGTCGAGCCGTTCTCGACGGGGACGTTGAGTGCCATGCCCAGCAGCTTGCCCTCGAACTGCGGGAGCACGTGAGCGAGGATCTCGGGCGAGTTGGTCGGCGACGGGATGATGTTCTCGCCGGCCGCCCGGGAGGAGCGGAAGTCATCGCTCGGCACGTCACCGAGTCGCTCCTTGTTCGTGTAGGCGTGCACGGTCGTGAAGTACATGCGCCTGATGCCGAAGGCCTCGTCGAGGATCTGCAGGAGCGGCGCCATGGCGTTCGACGTGTTGGAGCCGAGGGCCACCATGCGGGTGTCGGGGGTCAGCACCTCATCGTTGACACCGGCCAGCAAGATCGGCATGTCCGACGGATCGTCGGGCGTGGACGCCAGGATCACGTGCGAGGCTCCCCGGTCCAGGTGGCGGCTACACCAGTCGGCGGTGCGGTACTTGCCGGTGGCCTGCACCACGGTCGTCACGCCCAGATCGCCCCAGTCGACGTCGCCGGGCTCACGAGCGTTGATGATCGGGATTCGCGCCCCCTCCACGATCAGCGTCGTGCCGTCGAGCTCCACCGACTTGCCGAACCGGCCGTAGATCGAGTCGTACTTCAGGAGATACGCCAGACCCTCTGGTTCGGCGATATCGACGATGGCTCCCACCTCGAGCGGGTCGTCGGCGAGCAACCGAAAGACGTTGCGCCCGATCCGGCCGAAGCCCATCAAACCTACGGACATCCCTCGCTCCTTCGTCCTCATCCCACCCTTTGTCCGGACTCCTGACAAAGTGGATGCATCAGCTTACTGCTCCGCCATACG
>JBPEXB010000345.1:0-6451 GCA_052032125.1 Acidimicrobiia bacterium | reverse complement strand
GGATTCGGTACTCGGTACTCGGTACTCGGTACTCGGTACTCGGTACTTCCTCCTGCCTAGGCTCGCCGGATGGCCACCGTCGTGTTGCGCTCGATCGAAGCGCTCGCCACCGTCGATGACGAGGGGACCGAACTCCAGGACGCGGCGATCCGCATCGTGGACGGGTGGATCGAGGCAGTCGGTCGCACGGGCGACGTCGACGAGACGGACGCCGACATCGTCGATCTCAGCGGCCACGTCGTCCTGCCCGGTCTCGTCAACACGCACCATCACCTGTATCAGACGCTCACCAGAGCGGTCCCCGCCGCCCAGGACGTGCCGCTGTTCGACTGGCTGGTGACGCTGTACCCGCAGTGGGCTCGTCTCGACCCCGAAGCGGTGCGGGTGGCAACCCAGCTCGGGCTGGCCGAATTGGCCTTGAGCGGGTGCACCACCGCCTTCGACCATCAGTACCTCTTTCCGAACGGCTCGTCGGTCGACGACCAGGTGGAGGCGGCCGAGCCCGTCGGGCTCCGATTCCATGTCTCGCGCGGCTCGATGAGCCTCGGCGAGAGTGACGGCGGGCTGCCGCCCGACTCTGTCGTCGAGGACGAGCAGGCGATCCTGGATGACTGCGCCCGGGTCGTCGCTGAGTTCCACGATCCCCATCCGGGGGCGATGGTCCGGGTCGTGCTCGCACCGTGCTCGCCGTTCTCGGTCACTCCCGAGCTGATGCGTGAGTCCGCCGATCTCGCTCGCCGGCTCGGCGTGCATCTGCACACCCACCTGGCCGAGACGAAGGACGAGGAGGCATTCTGCGTCGAGCGCTTCGGTGCCCGGCCGGTGGACTACGCCGAGAGCCTCGGGTGGGTGGGCGACGACGTCTGGTTCGCCCATGCCGTGCATGTGTCGCCCGATGAGATCATGCGCATGGGGGCCGCCTCCACCGGCGTCGCCCACTGCGCCACCTCCAACATGCGTCTGGCCTCGGGCATCGCACCGGTCGCCGGATACCTGGAGGCCGGCGTGCGAGTGGGGCTGGGTGTCGACGGCTCGGCCTCGAACGACTCGAGCCACCTGCTCGCCGAAGCACGCCAGGCGCTCCTGCTCAGCCGACTCTCGGTGTCGCCGGGACTCGGCGACGGTCCGCTGATGGGTGTGCGAACTGCGCTGCGGTTGGCAACTCGCGGGGGCGCCGAGGTGCTCGGGCGCGACGACATCGGGTCCATCGAGGCCGGGCGAGCCGCCGACCTGGTCGCCATCTCGTTGGATCGCGTCGGCTACTCGGGCGCCGGGCACGATCCGATCGGCGCCACGCTGCTGTGTGCGCCCGCGACGGTCGACCACTCCTGGGTCCACGGCCGGCGCGTGGTCGAAGACGGGACGTTGGTCGGCGTGGAGGTGCCCGCCCTCATGGAGCGTCATCGTCGGGCGGCGATGCGCCTGGTCAGCGGGTCGGGCTGACCGTGGCGGGCAGGCTCGCGAACTAGGGTTTCGCTCGGTCGAAGAAGGAAGCAATCGTTGGATGTCGTTCGCCCGTCCGACCTCTCCGAAGCGCTCACGGCGCTGGCCGAGGTCCCGGGGATCACCCCGCTGGCGGGCGGGACCGATCTCATGGTGGAGGTCAACTTCGGTCACGCCCGGCCCAGCGCGGTCCTGACGCTCCGCCGCCTCGACGAGCTTCGTGGCCACTCGCGAACCCGGATCGGCGCAGGGGCGACCTTCGCTCGCCTGGAGGCCGGTGACCACACCGCACTCGCCCAGCTGGCGCGCACGATCGGGTCGCCCCAGATCCGGGCGGCCGGCACCATCGGCGGCAACCTGGCGACCGCCAGTCCGGCCGGCGACTCGATCCCGTTCCTGGCGGCGCTCGATGCCGAGATCGAGGTGCAGTCCGTGCGGGGCACGCGCCTCGTGCCGTGGCATGAGTTCTTCACCGGCGTGAAGCAGACGTCGAAGGAGGACGACGAGCTGATCACGGCCGTCCACCTGCCCGACGACCTGCCCGACCGTCAGGAGTTCGGCAAGGTCGGGCAGCGCAGCGCCATGGTCATCTCGATGGTCTCGGCTTGCGTGATGCGATGGGCCGACGGCCGAACGCACGTCGCCATGGGGGCCGTGGGACCGACCCCCATTCGAGCCCGCCGAGCCGAGGAGATGATCGCCGGCGAGACCGATCCGAGCGACGCGGCGCTCGCCGAATTCGCCCGCCTGGTGAGCGAGGACGTGCAGCCGATCACCGACCATCGCGGAACGGAGAGCTACCGGCGTCACGCCTCCGGCGTGTTGGCGAGGCGGCTCCTCGAACGGTGCCTCTGGTCATGAGAGTCCGGGCCGTCATCAATGGCGAGGAGCGCGACTGCGAGGTCGTCGGATCGGAGAGCCTGCTCTTCGTCCTCCGCGAGCGGTTGGGCCTCCCGGGCGCCAAGGGGGCGTGTGAGCAGGGTGAATGCGGAAGCTGCTCGGTCGTCCTGGACGGGGCGCTCGTCTGCGCCTGCCTCGTCATGGCGGCCGACGTCGATGGATCAGAGATCGTCACGGTGGAGGGCATCGCCGGACCCGAGCTGCACCCGGTGCAGCAGGCGCTGCTCGATGCCGGCGGCGTGCAATGCGGATTCTGCACACCTGGCTTCGTCGTGGCGGCAGTGGCGTTGTTCGACGAGAACCCGTCTCCATCCCGGGACGAGATCCGGGAGGCGCTGTCGGGGAACATCTGCCGCTGCACGGGCTACGGCTCGATCCTGCGGGGACTCGAGCGTCTGGCGGCGGGCGAATGACCACCGAGGTCCACATCCCGGTCGTGGCGGGCGTGGGGACGTCGGCCGATCGGCCGGACGGCATCCCCAAGGTCGACGGCACCTTTGCCTACTCGTCGGACCTGCACTGGGACGGGATGCTGTGGGGGGCCACCCTGCGGAGCCCCCATGCGAGAGCGACCGTCACCCGTCTCGACGTGGCGGCAGCACTGGCCATGCCCGGCGTGCAGGCGGTGCTCACGCTCGAGGACGTCCCCGGGCGGAAGATCTTCGGCCTCGAGCACGCCGATCAGCCGGTGCTGGCCTCCGAAGAGGTCGAGTACTGGGGCCAGCCCGTGGCCATCGTCGCCGCCGACGATCCGGAGACGGCTCGTCGGGCACTCGAGGCCATCGACGTCGACTACGAGGTCCGCACGCCAGTCGTCGATCCGGAGGAGGCCGAACGAGCCGACGCCGTGTTCAGGAGGCTGCCGGTGCGGCGCGGCCCCCAAGATCGCCGCGGCGAAGTCGTGGTCGAGGGTTACTACGAGGTCGGCATGCAGGACCAGGCGCCGCTGGGGACCGAGTCGGGGCTCGCCATCCCCGATGGCGAGGGGGGAGTCGACCTCCACATCGCCACGCAGTGGACCCACGCCGACCACGAGCAGATCGTCGCCAGCCTCGGGGTGGCCGACGACCAGGTGCGCGTGCACCACGCCGGCGTCGGTGGCGCCTTCGGGGCGCGAGAGGACGTGAGCCTCCAGATCCACCTGTGTCTCCTGGCGCTGCGCACCGGGCGGGCGGTCAAGATGGTCTACGACCGGGCGGAGAGTTTCGTCGGCCACGTGCACCGTCACCCGGCGCGACTCTGGTACCGGCATGAGGCCGATCGGGATGGCACGCTGGTCCGGGTCGAGGCGAAGATCATCCTGGACGGGGGAGCGTTCACCTCCACGAGCAACGCCGTGATCGCCAACGCCGTCTATCACGCCGTCGGGCCCTACGTCTGCGACTCGGTGTCCGTCGACGGCATCGCCGTGCGCACCAACAACCCTCCCTGTGGCGCCATGCGCGGCTTCGGGGCGGTCCAGGCGTGTTTCGGCTACGAGTCGCAGATGGACCGGCTCGCCGTGGCCCTCGGCATGGACCCGGTGGAGCTGCGCATCAAGAACGCCCTGGAACCGGGCTCACCGCTGGCGACCACGGGTCAGGTCATCACCAGCTCGCTGCCGACCGTGGCCGTGCTCGAGCGGCTCCGGGCGATGCCGATGCCCGCCGAGACCCTGGAAGAGGACCCTCGACTGCTCCCCGGCGGGACCGGCCTCACCACGCCGATGGCGGCGGTGCGGCGAGGTGTCGGCTTCGCCATTGGCATCAAGAACCTCTGCTTCTCGGAAGGATTCGACGACTACGCCGAGGCACGCGTGCGGCTCACTGACTACGGGGTCGAAGTGCACACGGCGGCCGTGGAGGTGGGCCAGGGCCTCAGCGCCGTGTGCGCTCAGATCGCTCGCACGGCACTGGGCGTGGACGACGTGGTCGTCTACTTCGACGACACCAGCTCCATCGGATCGGCCGGCTCCACCTCGGCTTCACGGCAGACCCAGATGACCGGAGGTGCGGTGCTGGAGGCCTGCCAGATGGTGCGGGAGATGGCGCTCCAACGAGGAGGCGGGGACGAGCTCGACGAGCGGGGCGTGTGGCGGGACGGCCAGCTGGTGATGCCGCTCGCCGAGCTGGTGGCGGACGGACCGCTCGAGTATCACACTCGCTTTCGGCATCCCCCGACCGAAGAGCCCGATGAGCACGGTCAGGGTGCCATGCATGTCGACTTCGCCGTCGCCGCCCACCGAGCGGTGGTCGACGTGGATCCCGAGCTCGGACTCTTCCGGGTCGTGCGGGTCGACACCGTCCAGGACGTCGGGATGGCGCTGAACCCGAAGTCGGTCGTCGGCCAGATCGAAGGAGGGATCATGCAGGGGGTCGGGCTGGCGACGCTCGAGGAGATCGTCGTCGAGGACGGGGTGATCAAGAACCCGACCTTCACCGACTATCTGCTGCCGACCTTCCTGGACGCACCCGATGTCGGGATCGAGCTGATCGAAGAACCGTCGGCCTTCGGGCCGTTCGGCGCCAAAGGCGTCGGAGAGCCGCCCACCGTCTCGTCGACGGCCGCCGTGGTGGCCGCCATCCGCGACGCCACGGGCCTCGACCTGATGCGCACGCCGGTCCGCCCCGAGCACGTGGCGTTGGGCAGTACCGAGTACTGAGTACCGGGTACCTCCCAGGCGAAGCCTCTCTAGAGCTTGGTGAGCTCCGAGGTGAGACCGGTGGCGTCGATCGAGACCTGTCCGCACTTCACGCAGCGCCGGGTCAGCACGCCGACCGCTGAGCCCTCCTGCCATTCGTGCAGGTGACCGCGCTTGCCCGGCGTGCCCGCCTCGATCTCGTGGTCGATCTCCAGCGAGTAGCCGTCATCCGAGCCACCCTCGGCCTGGGCGGCCTCGATGCGGCGCCGCAGCCATCCACGGTGAGGCTCGACGGGTTCGCCCGAGAGCCGCTCGACGACGTCGCGGGTGAAGCCGCGGGTGTCGACGGGCAGGAAGTAGAGGGTCTCGTCGGCGAGCTCGAGGAGGAAGCGGTCGACCGAGGACCGGGTGATGTTCACGTCGTCGAGCTGCCACGTCCACTCGTCCCCGTCGGGGCTCACGATGTCGATCGTGTCGTCGCCCACGTACACCTTCACGCGGAACGCGGCGTTGCGAGCGTCGGAGCTCGTCGAGATGCGTCCCACGAACGCGGTTTTGGTCGTCTGCATCGGTACCCCCACCTCTGTCCTGGCAGGCACAACGTATCAAGCACGTGGGCATTCATTGCGTCATTCGCCAGTGACCGGGACGGACTAGTTCTCTGTTTTCTGTTTGGGGGGCGACCCCCCAAACCCCCCGAGGCGCGTGGGTCTGGTCGCGGCAGACGGCCTTGGGCGCTGGAGTCGTGGGGAGGGCGCTACCGCCGTGGTTCACTCCTCCGGGAGGACGCCGTACCGAGTACCAGGTACCGAGTGCGAGCCGGGTCCCGGGTCCCGGATCCCGGGTCGCGTCAACGGCACCCCGGGCCCCGGGACCCGGGTTCCCGGGCTCCGGATTCCTCTCAGGCGAGGAACTGTTGGAGGCGAGTCAGCCCGGTCTCGAGGTCGTCGTCGCCGAGCGCGTAGGAGAACCGCGCGTATCCAGGGGCGCCGAACGCCTCTCCCGGCACGAAGGCGACGCCGGCGTGCTCCAGGCACAGCGCCGCCAGCTCCAGGGTGGTCTGTGGCCTCGTACCGGCGAGGTCCCGGCCGAGCACCTCGTGCATCGACGGGAAACAGTAGAACGCGCCCTGCGGCTCGATGCAGGACACGCCGTTGGTGGCATCGAGCATCGCGTGCATGGTGCGCCGTCGCCGATCGAAGGCGGTCCGCATGCGGTGGACGTCGTCCAGCGTTCCCGACACGGCAGCGATGGCCGCCGCCTGGGCGACGTTCGACACGTTCGAGGTCGAGTGGCTCTGCAGCTTCGTCGCACCCTTGATGACCTCGGTCGGGCCGACCATCCAACCGACCCGCCATCCGGTCATCGCATACGTCTTGGCGACCCCGTTCACGACGACGGTGCGAGGGCGCACCTCGGGGACCTCGGCAGGGATGGAGGCAAACCTCGCTTCGCCGTAGACGAGGTGCTCGTAGATCTCGTCGGTGA
>JBPEXB010000344.1:0-1618 GCA_052032125.1 Acidimicrobiia bacterium | reverse complement strand
GCGGACGATCTGCTCGAGCTCGGTCGGGCCGGCGTCGGCCTCCCAGGGCTGCGCGTAGTTCGTGCTCTGGGACTGGATCGGCAGCTGCATGCCGACGGCGAGCCGGCCCGGGGTCAGGAGGGGTCGTGACACGGCGCGGACCCTACGGGATCAGCGATTCGCGCTTCCCGGGGTGTCACACTCGTCGACCGTGGCTGCACGTCGACGATCGAAGGGTTTCGCTGCCACGAAGCGCGCGCCCGACGGCCCGCGACTGCTGCTGATCGACGCCGGTCTCGCCGCCGGCTGGCGTCGGGCCGAGCCCGATCTCGGCCAACTCGACGAGGTCGTCGAGGCGGCGAAGGGGATCGTCGACGACGTCGTCGTGCTCGGAGACGCCTCGCTCAAGTGGTCGCTCCCGGACGACCAGCAGAAGAAGTTCGAGGAGTACCGCGCCACGTCGACGGTGCTCTGCGCCCCCGGCGGCACCACCGGTGGCCACCACAAGTTCCTCGCCACGGCTGCGCACGCCGCCGCCGACCGGGGTCGCGACGTCTACGTCCTCTCGGCCCTGGCGCTCGGTGACGGCCCGTGGCGCCTCGCCATGCTCCGGCGCCCCGAGGGCCGCTGGACCGTCGAACTCGCCGACTGAAAACGAAGAATCTCCCGTCGCCGGCTCACACCAGGTGTGAGCGAGCAACGGGAGATCCGAATGGCTGGAGGCCCGCAAGGGCCGACGGGCTACCCGTTCTTGGGGAGGTCCTTGAAGGGGAGCACCTTGTCCTGGTTCGGCTCCTTGGGGAGGCCGAGGACGCGCTCGCCGATGATGTTCTTCTGGATCTGATCGGTGCCGCCGTAGATGGCCGGGCCGGGCGAGAACAACGCCGACTCGGTGATCATGGCCGTGAAGGGGTTGCCCGTGGCCTCGGCCAGCTTCTTCTGCTCGTCGGCGTTGTAGGCGTGCAGCGTGCCGTGGGCACCGAGGAGCGACAGGCCGATCTCACGGTTCATCCGGAGGATGTCGGACATCGACAGCTTGGCGATGTTCGGGAGGCCCGGGATCTGCTTGCCGGCGGCGCGGGCGGCCTTGGCTCGCAGGTTGTTCATGCGCGCGATCTCGTAGGCCGTGTGCAGCTTCATCAGGTCCTGGCGCGTGCGCTTGTCGCCGATCTTGCCGGCGCCCTTGGCCATCTCGATCATGCCCTTCGAGCCGCCACGGCCCGACATGGCGCCGCCGCCACCGGACGAGCGACTCGCACCGCCGCCCCGGACGAAGTCGCCGGCGCGCTTCTGCAGATCGCCGGCGATGGTGCCGGGCTGCGCGAGCGAGCCCGCCGCCGAACCGCCGCCCGCGCCGAGACCGGCACGCTCGTGCATGAGGGTCGTGTTGGCGACACGCCAGCCGTTGTTGAGGCCGCCGATGCACCACTTGTCGGGCACGCGCACGTCGGACATGAAGACCTCGTTGAACATGGCCCGGCCCGTCATCTCCTTGAGCGGGCGCACGTCCATGCCGTCCTGGTGCATGTCGATGCCGAAGTAGGTGATGCCCTGGTGCTTGGGGAGGTCGGCGTCGGTACGGGCGATGAGCATGCCCATGTCGGCGATCTGGCCGCCGGAGGTCCACACCTTCTGGCCG
>JBPEXB010000343.1:0-8923 GCA_052032125.1 Acidimicrobiia bacterium | reverse complement strand
GCCCCCAAAGGGGGCGTATTGCGTCGCACGCTCATATGTGACCTACCTCATCGGGGATCTCGTAGAAGGTGGGATGGCGGTAGGGCTTGTCGGCGAAGGGGTCGAACCAGGCCTCGGCGGCCTCAGGGTCGGAGGCGACGATCTCGGTGGACGCCACGACCCAGATCGAGGTTCCCTCGACTCGGCGGGTGTAGACGTCGCGAGCGTGCTGGAGTGCGGTCTCGGCGTCAGGGGCGTGCAGCGACCCGGCATGGACGTGATTCAGGCCGCGGCGCTGGCGCACGAACACCTCCCACAGGGGCCAGCCGAGGTTCGGCTGCTCCGCCGGTGTGTCATCGACCGGTTCCTCGCCGGGGGCCGCGTGGACTTCGTACACCATCAGGCCACCGCCGCCCGGCGCTTGGCGGCATGGACGGCGGCCGCTTCGCGGACCCAGGAGCCGTCTTCCCATGCTGCGATCTTGTGCGCGATGCGCTCACGGTTCATCGGGCCGTTGCCCTTCACCACCTGCCAGAACTCGTCCCAGTCGATGGCGCCGAAGTCGTAGTGGCCCCTCTCCTCGTTCCACCGCAGGTCGGGGTCGGGGATGGTGAGACCCAGGTAGTCGGCCTGCCGAACGGTCATGTCGACGAACTCCTGGCGCAGCTCGTCGTTCGACTGGCGCTTGATGTTCCACGCCATGGACTGCTCGGAGTGGGTCGAGTCGGCGTCGTGGGGGCCGAACATCATCAGCGACGGCCACCACCACCGGTCGAGCGCGTCCTGGGCCATGGCCTTCTGCTCGTCGGTGCCTCTCGACAGCGTCAGCATGATCTCGTAGCCCTGACGCTGGTGGAACGACTCCTCCTTGCAGATCCGGATCATCGCCCGTGAGTAGGGCCCGAACGAGCAGCGGGTCAGCATGAGCTGGTTGACGATGGCGGCACCGTCCACCAGCCAGCCGATGGCTCCCATGTCCGCCCACGTGGGCGTCGGGTAGTTGAAGATCGAGGAGTACTTCTGGCGGCCGGCGTGGAGGAGCTCCATGAGCTCGTCGCGGGTGACCCCGAGCGTCTCGGCTGCCGAATAGAGGTAGAGCCCGTGTCCGGCCTCGTCCTGCACCTTGGCCATCAGGATCGCCTTGCGCTTCAGCGACGGTGCCCGGGTGATCCAGTTGCCCTCCGGCTGCATGCCGATGATCTCCGAATGGGCATGCTGGGCGATCTGGCGGATCAGGGTCTTGCGGTAGTCCTCCGGCATCCAGTCCTTCGGCTCGACCTTCTGGTCGGCGGCCAGCAGGGCGTCGAAGCGAGCGGGACCCGGGTCGTGAGCAGTCATACCGGCAGCTTACCAAACGAACGTTCGTTTGTGCGGGCGAGCTGGCACCGAGTACTGAGTACTGACTACTGACTACTCACTACTGCGAGCGCAGCGAGCTAGAACACCCTCGTGGCGTCGAGCGTGTCGCGCTCGCGCCGGGTCATGGCCCGCAGCACCGCCATGTCGCCGTGGCGGCGCCTGGCGGTGGCCACCATCACGTCGGTGGCGATGGTGACGGCATCGATGGGGAGGCCGACGCCGGCGCCGACCGAGAGGGCGAGGTCTTCGCTGTGGACCACCAATTCCACGAGGCGGGTCTTGAGGTACTCGTCGAGGAGCATCACGTCGCCGCCGAAGACCGGGATGCGCCGGTCCTCCGGCTCGGTGGCGAGCAGCGACCGCACCGTCTCGAGCCGCAGGCGAACGACGGCGCTGAGCCGCTCCGGTCCGCGCTCGGCGGCCGCCTCACCCCGCTCGCGGACCGACATGTTGAGTGACGAGGTGATGTCGGACGTGTCGCCGAGCTGCGCGAAGTAGGTGGCGGCGTCGATCGGGGGCAGGCCGGGAGTCGGCGACTCGAGGTAGGTCTCGACCTGGAAGATGGCGCGGGCGAGATGGCCGGCGAGGCCCGACACCTTGAACACCGGCAGCACCGAGAGCTCATCCCAGTGCTCGGCCACCTCCGGCTTCGACAGCAGCTGGTGAGCCGCCTCGGCGGCGGCGACGAACGTGGCTCTCACGTACACGATCAGCCGAGGCTAACCGCCCGGTAGGGTCCCGCCCGATCGGCGAAAGGGACGGCGCGTGAACATCGAAGGAGCATCAGCCATCGTCACCGGCGGCGCCTCGGGACTGGGGGCGGCCACCGCCCGGGTGCTGGCAGGCGCAGGCATGCGGGTGGCGATCCTGGATCTCAACGAACAGCTCGGCGAAGCGGTCGCCTCGGACATCAACGGCGCCTTCGTCTCCTGCGACGTCACCGACGAGTCCGCCATTCGGGCGGGTGTCGAGACGGCCGTGGAGATGGGCGAGCTCCGAGCGGTGGTGAACTGCGCCGGCATCGGGCCACCCCAGCGGACCATCGCCCGCGACGGCACACCCCACGACCTCGAGCTGTTCCAGACCGTCATCAACGTCAACCTGGTCGGCACCTTCAACACGATCCGCCTGGCCGCCTCGGCGATGGCCGCCAACGAGCCGCAGGACCACAACGAGCGCGGCGCCATCGTGAACACGGCCTCGGTGGCCGCCTACGACGGCCAGATCGGGCAAGCCGCCTATGCAGCGAGCAAGGGCGGCATCGTCGGGATGACCCTGCCGATCGCTCGCGACCTGTCGGCGGCCGGCATCCGGGTGAACACGATCGCCCCTGGCATCATCGACACACCCCTCCTGGCCGGTCTGCCCGACCCTGCGAAGGAGTCACTCGGACAGCAGGTGCTGCACCCGAAGCGGCTCGGCACGCCCGACGAGTACGCCGCGCTCGCCCACTTCCTCATCGCCCACAGTTACATGAACGGCGAGACGATCCGCATGGACGGTGGGATCCGGATGGCGCCCAAGTAGGCGTCAGGCGGTTCTCGCGGCGCAATCTGTTGCTCGGCGGGCCTACTCCGCAGTCGGCTCGATCTGTTGCGGGTCGGTCGCGGTACCCGGTACTCAGTACCCGGTACTCGAGTGGGGGTACCGCGGCGTGGACCGCGTCGACCCTCGTGCCTGCGGAGTTGGCGGGCGTTTACCCTCCCGGGCGTATGCCCGACGACGTCCCGACCTTCGTCACCCACCTCAGCTGCTCCATGGAGGGCGACCACTACCCGGCCGATGAGGTGCACGGGCTGTCCAAGGCGGGCAAGCCCCTGCTGGTGCACTACGACCTCGCCGGAGTGAGCCAGGCGCTCGACCGGGAGACGATCGAGCGCCGCCCGTGGGGCATGTGGCAGTGGCGGGAGCTGCTGCCCGTGCGCCGCACCAGCGACGTGGTGTCGCTCGGCGAGGTGGCCACGCCGCTGCTCGAGATCCCCATCAGCGTGGCCGGCGCCCCGGTGCTCGTGAAGGACGAGGGGCGCCTGCCCACCGGCTCCTTCAAGGCCCGCGGCATGGCTGCGGCGGTCTCGATGGCCCGGGCGCTGGGATTGAAGCGCCTGGCGATTCCCACCAACGGCAACGCCGGAGCGGCGCTGGCCGCCTACGGGTCGCGGGCGGGCATGGAGACCTACATCTTCTGCCCCGACTCGACTCCTGAGGTCAACGTGCGCGAGATCGCCCTGCAGGGAGGTCGGGTATGGACCGTGAACGGCCTCATCGATCAGTGCGGGGCGCTGGTCAAGGCCGGCAAGGAGCCGATGGGCTGGTTCGACGTGTCCACACTCAAGGAGCCCTATCGGATCGAGGGCAAGAAGACGATGGGCCTGGAGCTCGCCCTGCAGCTCGCTTGGGATCCGCCTGACGTGATCTTCTACCCGACGGGTGGGGGAACGGGCCTGATCGGCATGTGGAAGGCGTTCAACGAGCTCGCCGAGCTCGGGTGGATCTCGAAGTTGCCCCGCCTGGTGGCCGTCCAGTCGACCGGGTGTGCTCCCATCGTGCGGGCCTGGGAGGAAGGGACCCGGCACGCCGAGCGGTGGGAGGATGCCGAGACCGTCGCTTCCGGCCTGCGGGTGCCGGCGGCCATCGGCGACTTCCTCATCCTCGACGCCGTGCGCGCCAGCGGAGGCTTCGCCTTGGCCGTGTCGGACGAGGCGATCCTCGAAGCCCAGGGCCTGGCTGCCCGCCAGGACGGGTGCCTGATGTCCCCCGAGGGAGCCGCCACGCTGGCGGCCTACTGGTCGGCCCGCGATCAGGGGTTGGTCGGCGCCGAGGAGCGCACCGTGTTGTTCAACTGCGGCAACGGGCTCAAGTATCCGATGCCTCCGGTGGATCGCTCGATCGACCTGGAGAGGCCGATCGACTGGGAGGCCATCGCCGCCGGGCGCTGACGCTCAGCCGTCCGAGTCCGCTTCTCCGGTCGCATCGGTCGTGTCGGTGGTCTCGTCGGGCTCGGGAAGCGGCGGCAGCCAGTCGAGCTCGTAGTTGCCGTTGGCGTTCCAGAGCATCCAGCCGAAGCCTCGCTTCTCCGCCTCGTTGATGCCTTCCAGGACCTCGCGGCCGTTGTAGTAGAAGGCCTGCAGCCAGGGTCGCATCAGCGTGGTCTCGGCGATGCGGGGGGCACCGTCGTCGAGCGCGTCCGCCGTCACCTCGGCGTTGTGCTCGTTGGGGTCGGAGAAGCCCAGCCAGCCGTCGCCGTAGTGGCTCGGATAGATCATCGGGCTGATGGCGTCGAGGTGCGGGGACAACTCCTCGGGGCGCTGACCGATCCCCTGATCGTTCTCCGCCGACATGGTGATGGCGAACACGTCGGCCGACACCGCACACCCCAGCGGGTTGATGGCGGCGCGAGCCGTCTCGAGGAACGACTCGATCGCCCCGACCCGGATCTCCTCGGTCAGACCCTCGCGTCGGTTGAGCTGCCCGCCGGTGGTCCCGGCCGGGAAGCGCACGTAGTCGAACTGCACCTCGTCGAAGCCGAGCTCGCACGCCTCCACGGCCAGCGCGATCGGGTACGCCCAGTTCTCCTCGTCACGGGCATCGATCCAGTTCCCGACGATGGCTGCATCGCCCGAACGGGACCACACGTTGTCCTCGAACGTGACGATCCGGGTGATCGTGTAGAGACCGTGCTCACGCGCCTCGGCGATCCGGGCGACCGGGTCGTAGATGACGTTGACCGCGCCCATCTCGTTGGCGAGCGGGACCTGGGAGGCGTAGAGGACCTGTCCGGACTCGTCCTTGGTGTCGAAGACCAGGGTGTTGACGGTCGTCTGCGCTGCGAGCGAGAGGATGTTCTCCCACTTGCCCTCCTCGGTGAACACCACCCGGTTGGCGCGGATGGCGCGGACGACGAACGGCTCCAGCACCACGTCGAGCGAGCCACCCTCGGTGAAGGTCGACTCATGATCCAGCCAGGCCGGTCTCGTCACCGTGAGCGGCCCGAACGGCGCTCGCGAGATCGAGTAACGGCCCAGCTCGTTGGTGACCGCACTGCGGTCGCCGATGGTGACCGTGGCCCCGGCCAGCGGCGCTCCGTCCGGCGTCGTGACCTGCCCGAAAGCGGTGGCGCCGGGAATGGTGGACGTCGTCGTGGTCGATGGCTCGGTGGCGGTGGTGCTGGTGTCCCCGACGGTCACCGCCGTACCGTCCTCCACCGTCGTCGACGCCACGGTCTCCCCGCCGTTGCCGGCGTCGGGGAACACGTGCGCTCCGGTCGTACAGGCGCTGCCGAGGACGAGCGGGACCAGCGCCCACAACCGCCACGAGCCTGGTCTGGGGTGGGGCATGACGACGGCATCGTACTGGCCTGCCACGAAAGACTCGGCCTGCCGGTGACGCCGGCTCGGTACGCTGCGGGGATTCGCCGACCGGGACCTCGACATGCCGTTCACTGCAGAGCACGACCAGTTCAGACGCCTGGTGCGTGAGTACGTCCAGAATGAGATCAACCCGCACGTCGACCAGTGGGAGGCCGACGAGTGGATGCCGCTCCACGATGTGTTCTCGGCGATGGCGAAGCTCGGCTTTCTCGGGCTCGAGTACGACGAGGCCTTCGGCGGCCAGGGCGCCGACCACTTGTTCACGGTGATCTTCGCCGAGGAGGTGGGGCGAGCCGATCACGGGAGCATCGGCATGGCGGTGGGCGTGCAGACCGACATGGCCACCCCGTCGCTGGCGCGCTTCGGCAGCGACGAGTTGAAGGAGCGCTACCTCGCCCCGGCGCTGCGAGGCGAGATGGTCGCCTCCATCGCCGTCAGCGAGCCGGATGCCGGGTCCGACGTCGCCGCCATCCGCACCCGGGCCGTCAAGGACGGCGACGAGTGGGTGATCAACGGGTCCAAGATGTACACCACCAACTCGCTCCAGGCCGACTGGCTCTGCCTCCTGGCCGTGACGTCGGACGGCGGCGGGCATCACGGCATGAGCCAGATCATCGTGCCGACCGACGCCGAGGGCTTCTCCGTGTCGCGCAAGCTCGACAAGCTCGGCATGCGGGCCTCCGACATGGGCCTGCTGTCCTTCGACGACTGCCGGGTACCGGTTGCCAACACGATCGGTGTGGAGGGTCGCGGCTTCCAACAACAGATGGCCCAGTTCGAGATCGAGCGCCTGTGGGTCAACTACAGCACCGTCGGCGGCATCGACCTGGCCCTCGAGCGCACCCGCGACTACCTCAAGGAACGCCATGCCTTCGGGAAGCCGCTCCTCGCCAACCAGCATCTCCAGTACCGACTCGCCGAGCTGGCCGCCGAGAACGACATGCTGCGGCACTACAACTACGCAGCGGCCGAGGCGTACCTGCGCGGGGAGAACGTCACCCGGTTCGCCGCCGCCGGCAAGATCAAGGCAGGACGGCTCGCCCGCGAGGTGGCCGACACGTGCCTGCAGTTCCACGGCGGCATCGGCTACATGGAAGAGACCTGGACGGCCCGCTACTTCCGCGACGCACGGGCCGGATCGGTCGGTGGCGGATCCGACGAGACCATGCTGCGGGTGCTCGCCAGGATGGACGGGTTCTGGGTCGATCAGTAGTCGGTCGTCCGTAGTGAGTACTCGGTAGATCCGCGACGCATCGTGACCGCAGCACTGCTTCTCCCTCGTTGAGGCAGGGCTCTGCCGGCGGGCGGGAGCGAAAGGGGAAAGGCCGAAGCTGAAGACCCGGCCCCCTCCGCTCTCGCCTCCCGGCGAGACCTCCTCCCCCTCCGGGGGAGGAGACCTACCCGGTACCCGGTACCAGGTACTCGGTACTCATCAAGGAATCGTGCCGGTCACGAGAGCGATGCCGGCGGACCCGAGGTCGTCGCCCATGTAGAAGTAGTAGGTGCCGTCTCGATAGACCGTCGTGACCCCCGGCCAGCCCTTCTCGCCCGTGTCGACGACCGGCTGGCCGTCGTTGTCGACCTGCCAGGTGAGGCCGCCGTCGGTGGAAATGAGCCTGCCCATCTTGATCGTGTTGAAGCTCGGGTCGTTGTTGATCGCCACGTCGCGGTCGAAGCCGAGGAAGAACATCTCGAGGCCGTTCTCGGTCTCGATGATGTTGGTGGGCACGACGCCGAACTCGTCCCACCCGCCCGGGGTCCCGGCGTGCACCGGCGCCTCCGACGCCGTCCACTCCACCAGGTCGGTCGAGGTGTAGAAGCCGATCGTCGGATTCAGCCGGCCCGACTCGAAGCCGGCATACGGAACCCAGTACGTGTCGCCGATCTTGGTGAAACCGGTCGGGAGGAATCGCCGGCAGCAGTCGCCGCCCGGCGCCGCGAACGCCTGACGGTCCTCGGTCCAGGGCCCCTCCGGCGATGGGGCGGTGGCGAACCAGGCGTCCCGATAGCCGACCGAGAAGTCGGTCGTGTAGAGCATCCGCCACTCGTCGTCGTCCTCGATGACGTACAACCAGCCGACGGCCAGCCCGTCGGCCCGCTCGAAGATCGGATTCGACTCGAGCTTCTCCCAAGCGATCCCGTCCGTCGAAGTCGCCAGCCCGACCGCCGACGGCACCCGGCGGCCACCGTCACCCGAATAGAACATCAGCCAGGTGCCGTCCTCCTCGACGAGCACATGCGGAACGGCCGTGAACGCCACGTCCCACTCGCCCGGAACCAACACCGGCGACTCCGGGTGCTGGCCCTCGAACGAGTAGGGCGACTCGAACACCTCGGGTGCGGGCTCGGTCGTGGTGGTCGTCGTGGGCGCCGTGGTCGTCGTGGCGAGGGTGGTGGTCGTCGTCGCCTGGGTGGTCGCCACCGTGGTGGTCGCCATCGAGGTGGTGGTCTCCTCGGCGGTGTCGCCGCCGCAGGCGGTGGCCACCAGCGCCAGCATCGCCATGACCGGGACAGTCGTTCTGAGGAAATGCCGCATCAGCCCACTATCGCTACGACCGCCCGCGCATGTCGGGAACCGACTCCGGGGCCGGCGACGTCCAACGGCGACATCGTGCATCATGGAGGCATCGTGAAGCTCACCAGATCCCTTGCATTCGTCGCGCTCGTCCTGGCGCTCATGGCCGCCGCCTGCGGCGGCGGTGAAGACGCCGCAGAGCTACCGATCAACGACACGCCGGGCGCGGCCTCGGCCTGTCTGGCCGACGATCCGGACTGCCAGGACCTCGGCGGCCAGCCGACCGACGAGCCGCCCTTCCTCGACGACGAGCCCACCGACGGTGAACCGCCGTCCGACGGCGAGCCTCTGGTCGGCGGCGGCATGAGCGTCGCCGACGTCGTCGCCACCGACATCGACGGAGGGTTCGCCATCACCGGCTTCTACTTCGACGACGGCAGCGGGCCTCTCCTCTGTGAATCGCTGGCCGAGTCGTTCCCGCCGCAGTGCGCAGGAGCCTCGATCCCCGTCGACAACTCCGCACAGGTCGAGCTCGACGGCCTCCAGACGCAGAACGACGTCACCTGGACCGATCAGCCCGCCGTCCTGGTCGGCGAAGTCGTCGACGGCGTCTTCGTCGTCACCCCGATGGGCAACTGATCGTGGTGGGCGAGCGCCCACGCTCACCCACCACGAGTACCAAGTACTGAGTACCAGGTACTGA
>JBPEXB010000342.1:0-2014 GCA_052032125.1 Acidimicrobiia bacterium | reverse complement strand
GCGCTCTTCGGAAGTGCAGGGGCATCGCCCCTGCGGCAGTACTTGGTACTCAGTACTCAGTACTCAGTACCCCAAGCCGCCGCTAGGCGGCTTGGTTGTAGGCCGCAGTGAGTCCGGCGAGGAAGTCGGCCTCGTCGACGGTGCTGTCCAAGATCAGGGCCTGATCGGCGGCCCACTCGTACAGGCACCAGGGGCAGAAGAACGCCCCGCCGTCCACGGCTGCGACGTCGCGCCCGCCACAGAGCGGGCAGTCAACGGTTTCGGTCAGCATGGTGTGCCTCGTGTGTCGATTGCGGGCGTGGCCCGATAGTCATGAATCGACCGATTCCCGGGGCCGCTTGACCCTGTGTGGAGAAATGGGTCGCCCGCACCAGGCGCCTCTTCACGGCCCCGGCGACGCGGTCACGTGCTCATCCGCCCCAGCGCTGCCAGGAACTCCTTGAAGGGCTGAGCCCGTTGTACGTCGACCACCACCATGGTGCCGTCGGCGAACAGCAATTCGACCTGTCGGGCCAACAGGCGGTGGCGCACGCTGCCCACCAGCACGCCTCCGGGCGGGATCTCGAGCACGATGCGGCCGATGATGAGCCCGTTGGAGAGCACCACCAGCGTCCTGCGATCGGTCACCACCAACGCACACGAGCCGACCGGGAATTCCGAGGCCGTGCCGGCCTCGGACGCCCGATCGTCCCGGGTCGCCTCTTCGAGGCGCTGACGCATCACCCCCGGCGCCAGTACCACCCCGACACCGGCGCCGCCGTAGGTGCCAGGCGTCTCGACCAGCAGGGCCACCTGCACCGACTCGCCGGATTCCAGTTCCGCCCGCAGCTTCTTCGCCACTCGCTTGGTCAGGCTCGCCATGCCTCCAGTGTGCCCGAAGGTCCGGCGGTAGGCTCGCTCGGCGGCAGGAGGCAACCATCACGTCGGCGATCGAGACATCCGGGCTCACGAAGTACTACGGCGAGACTCCCGGGATCGTCGACCTGGACCTCACGGTGCGGGAGGGTGAGGTGTTCGGCTTCATCGGCCCGAACGGGGCCGGCAAGTCGACCACGATCCGCGTGCTGATGAACTTCTTGTTCGCCACCCGCGGCTCGGCGTCGGTGTTGGGACTGGACGTGGTCGAGGGATCCATGGAGATCCGGCGCCGCACGGGCTACCTCCCGGGCGACCTGGCGCTCTACCCGACGATGACCGGCCGCGAACAGCTCCTCTACTTCGCCAACCTCCGCAACGTCGATGCCGCCCGCCGGGTCGAGGAGCTGGCCGACCGCTTCGAGCTCGACCTCGATCGCACCATTCGGGAGTACTCGACCGGCAACCGGCAGAAGGTGGGTCTGGTCAACGCGTTCATGCACGATCCCGAGCTGCTGATCCTCGACGAGCCGACCTCCGGGCTCGACCCGCTGATGCAACAAGAGTTCCAAGGACTGCTGGCCGAGACCCGATCGGCGGGGCGCACCGTGTTCCTCTCCTCACACATCCTCCCGGAGGTCGACCGCGTCGCCGACCGGGTCGGCATCGTCCGCGAGAGCCGACTGATCGCGGTCGACACACTCGAGTCGTTCAAGGCGAGGGCGCAGACGACGCTGACCATCGAGTTCGAGGGGCCGGTCGCCCGCGAGGCGTTCGAGGCGGTGGACGGCGTCACCAGCGTGGACGCGTTGGACGGCGGATCGGTCCTGCGGCTGAGCGTGGCCGGGTCGCACGACGCCGTCATCCGCACCGCCGCCGGGTTCGGGGTCAAGACGGTGCGGGCCCATGAGGCCGACCTCGACGAGGTGTTCCTCAGCTACTACTCGGGCGACGGGTGACCTCGATGGCCACGGCGGTCCTGACCCGTTCGGTGGCGGAGCGGCGCCGCGGGCTCATCGGCTACGCCGTGGGCATCGTGGCGCTCATCGGCTGGGTGGCCTCGGTGTTCCCGATCCTGCGCGAGTCGGACGCCTTCGTGGGATTCATCGAGGACTTCCCCACCGAGATGCTCGCCCTCTTCGGCATCGATCCGGCGACC
>JBPEXB010000341.1:0-5737 GCA_052032125.1 Acidimicrobiia bacterium | reverse complement strand
AGCGAGCCGTTTCGCGTTCCCCGCCAATCAATACAGTGACTAACTCGAAATAGTCACGGAGAGTGCTTAAGAAATTCACTCTCTGTGGTCGATTCCCACTCCATGGTGGAGTTCGGGGGGCGAGTGCGAGCCGCACTCGTCCTCCTCCTCGTGAGTGTGATGCTCGTGCTTCCCGGAGCGGCCGGCGCTGCAGTGCTGCAATCGGGCGACGAGGGCGTGTCGTACGGGATCACCGAGACCGCCGCCATCGAATTCGCCTTCCGGGAGCTGATCAACGAGGAGCGGGCTGCTGCCGGCCTCGGATCCCTCACCAGCTACGACGACCTCATCGACGACGCCCGTCTCCAGTCCCACGCCATGTCCGACGCCGGGTACCTCTATCACAACCCCGACCTCGCCGAGGTCACGGCCTCGGAGAACTGGTTCAAGCTCGGCGAGAACGTCGGCTACGGGCCGACCGTCGACGTGTTGCACGAGGCGTTCATGGACTCAGCGCCCCACGCCGCCAACGTGCTCAAGGACGTCTACAACTACATCGGCGTCGGTGCGACCGTCGACGAGAACGGCCGGATCTGGGTCACCATGGTCTTCATGCACGGGCCCGACGGTCTCGCCTCGACCACCGAGCAAGGTCCGGACACGTTCACGCTTCCGTTCGCCGACGACGACCACACCACCCATGAGGACGCCATCGCCGCCATCGCCGAGGCCGGCATCACCTCAGGCTGCGAGACCAACCTCTTCTGCCCGGACGATCAGGTCACCCGCGGGCAGATGGCGACGTTCCTGGTGAGGGCGCTCGACTTGCCGGCTGCGGAGCGGGACTGGTTCGACGACGACAACGGATCGGTGCACGAGGACGCGGTGAACCGGCTGGCCGACGCGGGCATCACCAACGGATGCTCCGCCGAGTCGTTCTGTGCCGCCGATCCGATCAGCCGTGAGCACATGGCCACCTTCCTGGTGCGGGCGCTCGACCTCCCTGGCGCCGAGACCGACCATTTCTCGGACGACGACGGGTCCGCCCACGAAGGGTCGATCAACGCCCTGGCGGCAGCCGGCGTGACAGGAGGCTGCGGCGGCGAGAGCTACTGCCCGGCCGAGCCCGTCACCCGTGGCCAGATGGCGACCTTCCTGGCCCGAGCACTAGGGCTGACGCAGTAGTCGGTAGTCAGTAGTCGGTACCGCAGCGTGGAGGTGTCGGGCGCGCCGGGGGCGAAGCACCACCAATCCCCGCAACGCCTACTCATTACTCGCTACTCACTACCGACTACTCGCTTAATCCAACATGGCCGGCGGCGACCCGGCATAAGCTTGCCGGAATGCTGTGGTTCATCGTTGGCCTGATCCTCTTCGCGGGCCTCTTCACGACCAACCGAAAGCGCTTCGCCGTGGTGATCTTCCTCCTCTTCACGGTCATCGCCCTGCAGCGCGGGTTCGCCGAGTTCAAGCTCGACGTCGGGTTCGACTTCACGTCCGACGGCGGGGTCGAGCGCGAGAGCGAGACGTGCGGAAGGGCGCTCCTGATCCTCTTCGACAGCGACGGGCAGCTCTCGCACCTGGGCAACAACATGACCCGCAACTGCGAGAAGGCGGCCCGCACCCGGGTCGTCGAGGGCTTCGGCTCGCTGGCGTTCGCCATCGTCGGCTTCTACGCCGGGTGGTCGCTCATCCCGGCCCTGACGCCCAAGCCGATCAACGAGGCGCTCAATCCGCTGCCCGACAAGGCCGGCGAGATCGAAGGCAAGAAACGCCGCCGGGTGAGGTCCGACTGACCTACCTGGTACTTGGTACCCAGTACTAGGTACCGCCCTCACCCCGGTGCGGCGACGCCCCACGAACATGTTCCCTCCTGCTGGTGAGCCAGGCGCCGAGCAGGACCACGGCCGTCCCGAGCAGCTGGATCACCTGCACCGTCTCGTCGAGGAAGGCCACGCCGAGGGCGATCGACACGATCGGGATGAAGTAGATCGCCACCCCGCCCCGCGTGGCCCCGACTCGCCCGGCCAGCCCGGCCATCATGACGAAGGCGAAGCCGGTCCCGAACATGCCGAGCGTTCCCACGCTGACCACGGCCCAGACGTCCCACGCCGAGCCGTCCAAGGAGGCGAGGCCGAAGGGCAGCGTGGCGATCGTCGCCACCCCCAGCGCCCTGGCCATCACCGGCAGCGCCCCGTACCGCTGCTGGAGCGGGACCGCCAGGTTGATCGAGAGCCCGTAGAACACGGTGGCGGCGGCGATCAACCCCACCCCGTAGGCGCTCGACGACGAGGAGCCGAGCGCCGGGAAGCTGATGGCGATGGCACCGCCGAACCCCAGGGCGATGCCCACCAGGTGCACCGGCCGCGGCATGGCACGGAGGAAGGCGGCGGCGAACAGCGCCGCGAAGATCGGCATCAGCGCGTTGAGCATGCCGGTCAACGCCGAGTCGATGTGCTGCTGAGCGATCGGGAAGAGGGTGAAGGGGATCGCCACCCAGGTCATGCCGAGCACGACGATGCGGGGCCAGTCGCCTCGGTCGACCGCTCGGCGCGCTCTCGGGAAAGCGGACAGCGTCAGGAACCCGAGCCCCACCCGCCCCGCCGTGATGAGACCCGGGCGGAACGCCTCCAGGGCGATCTCGATCAGGAAGAAGGCCGAGCCCCAGATCAACGCCACTCCGCTCAACAGCGCCCACTCACCCGGGCCAAACGCCTCGACCCGGGTGCCGGCGGCAGTCGAGAAGACAGGGCGGCGTTGAGAGGTTGAGGCCACGGGATCGCTCAGGGGTCGGGGCCGGTCAGCGTACCGAGGTTTCGACGCTGGTCGTGCGCCACACGGGCGAGAGGATCAGGAGCGCGCCGATCAGGAACATGGCGAACGGCCCGGCGAAGAGCATCGTGTCGAGGCCGACCACGTCGTCGGCCAGGAACCCGGCGATGAGCGCCCCGATGGGCAGCGATCCCCACGCCACCGCCCGGGAGGCGGCCGTGATGCGCCCCAGCATCTCGTCGGGGCTGCGGAGCTGGCGGATCGTCACCAGCGACACGTTGATCCATGGCAGGCCCACGAAGCCGACGAAGACCGAGGCCATGATCACGATCACCTCACGCTGGTTGGCGAGGCCGAGCAGGCCTGCCCCGAAGATGAAGAAGCCGACCACGAAGGTTCGGCCGAGCTTCAGCCGACGGATCACTTTGGTGGCGGTCAGGGCCCCCAACACGCCACCGAGACCGAGCGCCGCGAAGATGAGGCCCAGCTCCACGTCCTCGGTCACCCCGAGCACCTCGCGAGAGACGAGCACGAGGGTGGACTCGACGAACGCAACCACGAAGTTGGCGGCCGATCCTGCCAGCACGGTCCAGCGCAGCATCCGGTCCTCCCACAGGAACCGGAGGCCGTCGACCAACTGGCGGCGGAAGCCCTCGGAGCCAGCCATGGTCTGAGGGCTGCTGGGCCTGGCGAGCACCAGCGAGATCGCCGACACGACGAACGTGGCGGCGTTGATCAGGAACGTGATGGGGAACGAGCCGGTCAGCTCGAGGATGAGGGCGCCGAGCGCCGGTCCGATCGCGAAGGCCACCTGCTGGCTGATGGCGAGGCGGGAGTTGGCCGTCGCCAGCCGGTCCATGCCGACGACGGACGGGACGAAGGACATGAGCGCCGCGTTGAACGACGCCGCCATCGAGCCGACCAGGAACGAGATCACGACCAGCATCCAGATCTCGAGCTCGCCGATCGAGACCAGGTAGGCGAGCCCCACGAACGCCACCGCCCGCACGATGTCGGAGACGATCGCCATCCGCCGCCGGTTCCATCGGTCCACGAGCACGCCTCCGACGAACCCGAACAGGAGCGTCGGCAGGTTCTCGAACGCGTAGATGGTGGTGAACGCGCTGGCGTTGGTGGTCAGTTCCAGCACGTACCGGGGAACGGTGAAATAGGCGATGAAGTCGCCGAGCAGCGAGATCGACTGCCCCGACCACAGCGCGTTGAAGCTTCCCCCCATTCGCTCCGTATGGCGGCCTCGTGAGCGAAGCACGGGTGCGAGCGTAGCGGCGCACCTCTCGACGGTCGCCTGGCCACGACGGCGCAGCCTGGCCTTTCTCCCTGGTCCGGGTGGGCGCTAGATTCGCTCCGATGTCCAATCCCGCAGAGATCCCTCAGATCGCCAGCGAGCTCTTCGACATGTCGAAGGAGTACCTCGACCAGGAGGTCGTGGCTCCTCTCCGTCACACCGGCCGCTACCTCGGCTTCAGCCTGGCCGGCGGCGGGCTGTTCGCCCTCGGGTGGCTGTTGCTGTCGGTGGCAGCGGTCCGGCTCAGCCAGGACCTGCTGCCCGACACGGAGCTGTGGAGCGTGCTGGCCTACGTCATCGCCGCAGTGGTGTTGCTGGGCGTGGCGGCGTTGCTGATCTGGCGGGCGAGCAAGGCGAAGGGGTACCAATGATCGATCGAGCCGCACTCGAGGCGAAGGCACGTCAGCTCGAGGAGGCCGTCAACGAGACCCAGGAGTCCCTGAAGTCCAAGGCGGCGCTGGCGGCGGTGGCCGTCGGCGTGGTCATCGTGGGCGCCTATCTGATGGGCAGGCGCAAGGGCAAGAAGACCGGCGGAGCCCGGGTCGAGATCCACAAGCTGTGAACCCCGTCGCCCGCTTCCTCGCTCCCGGGCCGGTCACGCTGTGGCGGGGACTGCGTACCGGCGATCCCCGGTGGATCCTGCTCGGCAGCCTCCTGCTCTTCCGGCGGTATCTGAAACGGCCGGAGCCGAAGGGCCGGGTCAGTTCGGTGCGGCTGCGGCCTGGCAAGAGTGTCCTGGTGCGGGTGATGCCGGATCAGGGAGAACCGGCCGAGTTCCGGATCGACGGATGACCGGACGGAAGACGAAGCGATGAGACAGCAGCAGAAGTGGGTCAAGGTGGTCGTCTGGGTGACCGTGGCCGGCATGGTCATCACCCTGTTCGCCAGCGTGATCGCACTGAACTCCGGCTGACCGTGGACGACGATCAGCAGGCGCCGCCATCTGGGGCGGCCCGCGGGCGCCCCTTCGCCGAGGGCGAGCCGGTGCTGCTGTTCGACGAGAAACACCGCCGGTACCTGCTCCACCTGCGCGCCGACGGCGTGTTCTCCTATCACAACGGGACCCTGCCCCACACCGAGCTGATCGGGGCCGAGGACGGCGCCACCCTCGCCTCTTCGAACGGTGCTCCGCTCATCGCCGTCCGGCCGCGGCTGGCCGATTACATCCTCAAGATGAAGCGAGGCGCCCAGGTCGTGTACCCGAAGGAGATCGGGGCGATCCTGATGTACGCCGACATCTTCCCCGGTTTGACCGTGCTCGAGGCGGGGACCGGATCCGGCGCCTTGACGATGGCCCTGGCCAGGGCGGTCGGCCCGAGCGGCTCGGTCGTGTCGGTCGAGGTGCGGGACGACCACGCCCGCCACGGGCACAAGACGATCACCAAGGGCATGGTGGGCGTGCCGGAGTGGCTCGACCTGCGGGTCGGCGATGTCGTCGACGTGATCGAGGAGGTCCAGCCCGACCGGCTGGTGCTCGACCTGCCCGAGCCCTGGCAGGTGATCCCGGCCGCTGCCTCATGGCTGCGACCCGGCGGGGTGATCTGCTGCTACGTGCCGACGGTGCCCCAACTCCAGGAGACGCACCGGGCACTCGAGGAGGAGGGGGTGTTCATCGACGCCGAGACATTCGAGATCCTCCTGCGCACCTGGAACATCAAGGGTCGCTCGGTCCGCCCCGAC
>JBPEXB010000340.1:0-11906 GCA_052032125.1 Acidimicrobiia bacterium | reverse complement strand
CTGCGCCGTGCAACGGCGCGGTACGACAACGCCACCTCGGGTCCAAGAAGGAGCCGGCCGATGCCATCGGCCCGGCAACTCCTGGACCCACCACTCACGGACCTCGAACTCCACGACGACTGACCCCGCGCCGTGCAACGGCGCCCCGCTGGTCGTGTGCAGGAACGAGCGGGCCGACGCCAGTACCTCGTACTCGGTACCAAGTACCAGGTACCAAGCACCGAGTACCCCCTTTTCGTGACAAACGGCGGCACGCTTCTAACCTCACCCCCGCACATGGCCACGACGCCAGGGAGTCACCCCGTGTCACGGACCTTTGGTTCGCGTGTCAAGCCCGTCCCGTTCCTCGTCGGAGGATGGTTCGTGCTGGCCATCCTGGCCGTGCTCTGGGGAGTCCCCCACATCGAGCGGGCACTCGGTGACGAAGCCGAGGCGAGGTTGACCAACCCGTCCGTGGATGTGGTCATGTCGGGCCGGGATGCCACCCTCATCGCCTCGGGCTCCGCCGCTGCCGCCGAGGCGGCCCGCGCCGAGGTGGCCGCCATTCGCGGCATCAGGCGGGCCACCGTCGATGTGGTGCCGGCGGCTGTCGACGAGATCACGGTCACTCCCGACACCAGCCCGCCGGTCGTCGAGCAGATCCTGGCCGACCCCTCGCTCCTGCTGCGCACGAGTCGGAGCACCTTCACTCTGACCGGGTCGGTCGCCAACGAGGCCACCGCGCAGGCATTGGTCGCTGCGGCCGCCGCCGGATACGGCGAGGGCCGGGTGAGCGCCGACATCGACGTCGACCCCGACACGCTGTCGCCTGTGTGGTTGAACGACCCCTTCCCGGTCTTCGCCGCCATCGGCTCCCAGGAGCTCGGGATGGAGGTGTACGACAAGGTGATGCGCGTGACGGGGACCGTTCCCGACGAGGCCACCCGCCAGCGTGTCATCGACGCCCTCGAACAGCACCTCCAAGGGGCGCTCGACATCCACGATCGGCTGGTCATCGTCGCCGTCGAGGAGCCGGTGTTCGCCGTCGAGACGTTCGAGGGAAGCGTGACGCTGCGTGGAGCCTTGCCGTCACAGGGCGAGGTGGACGCCGCCCGCGAGGCGGCCGAGAAGATCTACGGCGCCGAGAGCGTGGCCACGTGGCTCACGGTCGATCCGGCCGCGCCGGCGCTCGGCTACCTGTCCGACCCCGAGGCGTTCTTCCGCGCCTTTGAGGGCCGCACGCTCGACTTCGCCGACACCGGCGACCAGCTCGTGGTGCGAGGACGGGTGCCCACCGAGGAGATCCGGACGGCCATCGGCGAGGCGCTGCTGGCCGTGGTCGATCCCCGCGGGCTCACCAACGAGCTCGAGGTGGCGCCGACCGACCCCGAGACGCAGGCCGCCATCGATCAGATCAACGGCATCATCGGCGCCTCGCTCAACTTCGCGCCTGGCAGCACCTCCCTCGGTGACGCCGACCGTCAGAAGCTCGACCAGGTGGCGGAGATCCTCGGGGAACACCCGACGCTGCGGGCGGTCGTGGAGGGCCACACGGACGACCGGGGCGGAGCCCTCGGCAATCTCCGCCTGAGCGAGGAACGGGCGCAGTCGGTCGTCGACTACCTCATCGAACAGGGGGTGGATCCCGATCGGCTCTCTACCATCGGATTCGGCGAGGAGCGACCGGTCGCCTCGAACAACACGACGTCGGGGAGAGCCCAGAACCGACGCATAGAATTCCAGGTGGAGGGCTGAGAGCATGCTGTACACCGCAGCCGAGATCATCGTGTTCCTGGTGGCGTCTGCCGTCATCGGGCTGCTCATCGGCTATTTCGCCTGGGCTCGGGGGTCGACCAAGGTCGATCGAGCTCCGGCGGCGGCCTCGAGCGAAGAGGTCGAGACCCTGAAGCGTCAGCTGGCCGCCACTCGCAAGCGAGCTGCAGCCGCCGAGGCGGAGGCCGCCAAGCGAGACAAGGCGCTGGTCGAGGCCCGCAACGTGCACGAGCAGCAGCGCCGTCAGATCGAGGAGCTGAGCCGGCCCTCCACGCCCAAGGTCGACGACCTGGCCGGCGACGCCCCGACCGAGTAGCTCACGGCCCGATCAGGGCGAAATCGACACTCTGCAGCCAGAAGGCCCCCGGCTGACCGGTACGCGACCGCGTCCACGTCACCTGGGTCGAACCCGAGTGACGAGCCCACACCATCGGCCGCGGGTATTGGATGCCGACGCCGTTCGAGGAGTTGGACACGATGGCGGCCCGGCGCGGGCCCGTCTCCCACACCGATCCGGCGGTGTCGTAGGTCTCGGGCTCCAGCGTGGCGTTCACGGCCATGGTGCCGGTGGTCGCACCGGTCGGGATCCCGGTCGTGCCGTCGGCGCCGAAGCGGTAGTCGACCCGCAGGTCCGGATGGGTGTGGACGTAGACGCTGGCAGTGCGGGTGTCGTTGAACTCTCCCCCGACGGCCACCAGCGCCTCGACCGGGCTCTGATTCACGCCATCGCCGAGGGTGAACACGGCTCCCTCCCAACCATCGCCGAGCCCGTTGTCCGCCACCCGGCCGTAGGCGAGCACGAAGGTGTTGGCCCTCACCACCGGGGCGATCACGGCGGTGTCGTACTCACCCAGCGCATCGACGCCGTTGCCACCGTTGTTACCGGTGACCGTGACACGCTGGATCGTCCACTCACTGCCCCATTCGACGACGTAGGTCGTGAAACGGGCCGTGCCATTGAGGTTGCCGCCCCCGCCCGCCTGGCGCCGATAGTTCACGGTGTTGGCTCCGCTCGGAGCGATCTCCGCCCAGCCGGCCTGATGGCCGTTGAGACCGGTGTTGGTGCTGTCGACCCCTCCGCCGTACTCGCCTCCGTACAGCCCGACCTGGCCGATCGCTCCCCAGGCGGTCGACGAGGAGGACGAAGCGGTGGTCTGTCCCGCCCCCATGGCGGTCTCGACAACGTCGAGCAGCTGGAACGAGGAGCCCAGCGGGTCGCGGATCGCCTCGACGACCGTGACCTGCCCCTGCCAGTCGCCCGTGGTGCCCCGTCGCTCGAGCCGCAGGGCGTCGCTGGCGGTCACTGTTGCGAAGTTGCCGTGCGGGTCGCCGCTCACTCTGGCGTAGTTCTCGTCCGGTCCCCTGGTGCCCCCGGTCGTGCCGTCGCCGGCGGCGCCGCGCATGATCACGAAGTAGTCGGCGGCCAGGTCCTGCTGCAACGTCAGCGTGTAGGTGGTGCCGGGGAAGGCACCCGTGCGGATCTCGTACGTCGTGGATCGCAGCGACGGGAACACGGACGCGGCGCCGAGCGAGTTGCCGGCGTTGTCGGTGGTCTGGGTGAAGGTCGCAGCGGCCAGCGGCATCGAAGCTGCTGCCACCGTGAGGAGCACACCGGCGAGGAATGCGAGTGGCCGGGTCACGTCGCCGGCGCCCACGGGTCGTAGCGGGGCAGGAGGGCCCAGCGGCTGGCGTAGGTCAGCGCCCCGAACACCGTGGCCACGACGAGGAACATCGGCCAGGTCCTGCCCGAGGTCCATACGGCCGGGTACCCGGCGTAGGGCACGAGCACCCTGCCCACCCCTCGAACGGAGTCCGCCGGCACCGGGGTCGAGTCGTTGACCGGGTTGTTGTCGCCGCGGGTGATGTAGCGCCCGTCGTCGAGCGTGCCGGCCACCCGGTGGGTCACCAGCGAGCCCTGACGATCCTCGAACACGATCACGGTGCCAGGCCCGACCGGGTCGGCAGGCGCCTCGGAGAACACGACCACGTCGCCCTGGCGAATGGCGGGGGCCATCGAGCCCGAAGTGATGGCGACAGGTTCCCACCCCAGCACGACCATCGGTCCGAGCACCCACATGCCGGTGGCCAAGGCGAAGGAGATGAAGAAGAGGGCGACCGCACCGAGGTAGAACCGCACCTCTGGCCAGGCAGGGCGTCGGGAGGAGGCCGTCTCCGGCGGCGGCTCCACGACGGCCAGCGGCGGGCCGGGGGAAGGATCGTCCTGGCGGTGGGCGGCGAGCGCTCGATCGAGTGCCCCGCTCGATGTCGAGGTACCGGTCGTCTCGAGGGCGTCGTCGAGGGCCCGCAGCGGTGCGTCGTCCCGCTCACCGCCTTCCCCGATCGGAGACGTTTCCCGACGCGGCAACGACGACCGTGGTGTGGTCGTCGTCGTGGCCCCAGCCGCTTCAGTTCCGGTCCCTCGTGTCGCCCCAACCAGGAGCGGGGCGTCGATGGCGGGTCCCCGCAGGTCGATGACGATCCCCTCGGCCGCCGGTGCCCGTGGCTCCGGCGGGGGCGAAGGCCCCCGAGCCGGGTTGGGCGGAGACTTCGACGGTCCCCGGTTCGGGCGTCGGGCGGGAGGGCGCCGCGGCGGCGGCTTCGGACCTCCGGCAGACGCGGCACGACCGCCGCCGGGAGGCTGCGGTCGGCGGGGCGATCGCCCTGCGTCGTACTGGAATTCGAGCGCCATCGGTTCCTCTCGATGGAGGGGCGGGACCGGGCGGTCCCGCCCCTCGATCAGTTCTTGCTTCTTCGGCGGCAAGGCGCCGGTTGGTTAGCTGTTCTGCGCCTCCCAGACGAAGTCGATCTGGGCGTCCATGCCCTGGTAGGCGTCGGCGGCGCCGGCGTCGAGCTCCACGACGAACCGGTAGGTCCGGGCGTCGGAGGAGCTGCCGAGCGGTGCCCAGGTCGACAGGCCGGTGGCGAAGTTGGTGTGGTTGGTGGCGAAGCTGTCCACCGTCTCACCGACCGCCGTCAGCGTCGAACCGAACACGAAGCCGGTGCAATCGCCCTCGTTGCCGCCCAGCTCGGTGGCCGTGAACCCGGAGGCCGTGCCCTCCTCGATCGTGAGGTTGAGCTCGGGTGCCAGGTTCAGCGCCGTGGTCGTCGCCAGGTTGGCGCCGTACAGGCGAACGTCGGCATCCAGGGTGCCCGTGTAGGTCACCTCGATGCAGTTCTCGAACGACTGACCGGGAGCGAGATTCCCGATGTTGAACAGCACCAGCCCCGTGTCGTCGTCGACGATGGTCACGGTGCCGGCCGCGAAGTTGTTGCCGTTGTTGTCGGTGGTGTCGGTGAACACCGCCCTCGATGTCGTCAGGATGGAGAAACTCGCCAGCAGGATCGCCAGGAGCACCATCGTGACGCGGACGGCCAGCGCTCGATGCTGGCTCGTGTCGGTCGCCATGTGGACGCCTCCTCGTCGGTGGGCCGGAGGCATCCCCTTCCACGCGGGCCCTTAGAACACTCTCAGTGGTTATCGGCGCCACCGATCGGGGTTCTTTAGGGACGGGTGAGTTTCACGCGACTCTCAGGTCCGGTCGATACCGTGGCCGGATGCGGAGGACACGATGTCGACCATCCTGATCGCCGAGGACGACCGCGCCGTGCGCGAGTCGCTGGAGCGGGCGCTGCGCCTCGAGGGCTACGAGGTGGAGACCGCCGGCGACGGAGCGGCGGCACTGGCAGCCACGGAGGGACGCCTTCCCGATCTGCTCGTGCTCGACATCATGATGCCGTACGTGGACGGCGTGACCGTGTGCCGCACGATCCGCGAGCGAGGTGTCCGCATACCGGTCCTCATGCTCACCGCTCGACACGAGGTGACCGACCGGGTGAGCGGCCTCGATGCCGGCGCCGACGACTACCTCGTGAAGCCCTTCGCCCTCGACGAACTGCTGGCGCGGGTCCGCGCCCTCCTGCGCCGCAACGCCCCGGCGGTACCGGAGACCGTGCTCGAATACGCCGACCTCCGGGTGGATCTCGGAGCCCGCATGGTCACCAGGGGTGATCGAACCGTCGAGTTGACGAAGACCGAGTTCGACTTGCTCGAGTTGCTGGCCGAGAACGCCGAGATCGTGGTGGCGAGGGATGTGATCTACGAGCGCATCTGGGGCATCGACTTCGCCACCAGCTCCAACAGCCTCGACGTCTACATCGGGTACCTGCGGCGCAAGCTCGAAGCGGACGGGGAGCCGCGCCTCGTGCAGACCGTTCGCGGGGTCGGCTACGTCCTTCGCTCCCCATGAGCCTGCGCTGGCGGTTCGCGCTGATCTTCGCCGGGGGAACGATCGTCGCCACGGTGCTCGTGGCTGGGGCGGCGGTGTGGACCACGGGTCGCAGCCTCGAAGCGGAGGTCGACGCATCGCTCTTCGGCCGCATCGAGAGCCCGGATCGGGTTCGGGTGCCCCAGGTGCCGCCGGGTGAGGTCTTGCGCCTCACGGCCTTCGACGAGGCGCTGCGGGTCAGGTTCGGCGGCCAGCGACCCCAGATCTTCCCGGCGCTCGACTCGATCTTCCAGGTCAACCGACCGGATGGGACGCTGGCCATCGTCCTCGCCGACGCCCCGGAGCTACCGGTGGTGGAGTTGGACGAGACCGGCCCCGTCTACCGCAACGAGGAGATCGATGGTGTGCCATACCGCGTGGCCGCCCTGCGGGCCGACGACGGCTCCCTCGTCCAGTTGGCCCGAGACCTGAGCGAGACCCGCTCCGTGCTGGAGGACCTCCGACGGCGGATCTTCGTCATCGGACTCATCGTGGCAGGGCTGGCCGGGCTGGCCGGCTGGTTGACGGCCCGCTGGGTGACGCGCCCGGTGGAGAGGCTCACCGGTGCGGCCGAGCACATCGCCCGGACCAAGGATCTGACGCGATCGATCGAGCCACTCGGGGAAGACGAGGTGGGGCGCCTGGCGGACAGCTTCAACACGATGCTCGACGCCCTCGCCACGTCGCGCGCCCAGCAGCGGCGGCTCGTCCAAGATGCGTCGCACGAGCTCCGGACGCCCCTCACGAGCCTGCGGACCAACATCGAGGTGCTCCAGAGCGGCCGGCCGATCGACAACACCGACCGGGCCGACATCCTGCGCGACATCGACTCGGAGCTTCAGGAGCTCTCGGACCTGGTGACCGAGTTGGTCGAGCTGGCCACCGATGTCGATCGCACCGACGAGCCGATGCGGGAGGTCGACCTCACCGCGCTGGCGGAAGGGGTCGCCGAGCGTGCCCGCCGCCGGACGGGTCGCTGGGTCAGCGTTCACGGCGAGCCGTCCCCGATCCACGTGTGGCCCTCGATGGTCGAACGAGCGGTCTCCAACCTCCTGGACAACGCCGGCAAGTGGAGCCCCGATGGGGCGCCGATCGCCGTGTCGATCGAGGAGGGCAGAGTCACGGTCCACGACGAAGGACCAGGCATCGACGCTGAGGACCTGCCGAGGGTCTTCGACCGTTTCTACCGATCCGAGGAGGCCAGGGCGACCCCGGGCTCGGGTCTCGGGCTCGCCATCGTCAAGCAGGTCGTGGAGGCCCATGGAGGGCAGGTGTTCGCCCGCAACCGACCGGGCGGCGGTGCCGAGGTCGGTTTCGAGCTGCCGACCTCAGGCGAGGTGCGCGGGTAGATCCTCGAGATCGGGGAGCGCCTCACCCCGGCGGCGCGCCTCGTCGGACTCGTCGTGCGAGAGCTCGCTGGCCAGCTGGCGCTCGACCGTCTCGAGATCGATCCGCTCCGGCTCCGGTGGTCGCGACCCTGAGCGCTCCCGCAGCACCCGGGCGGCGGCGAGCAACTCGATCGCTTCTGCCGGCCGACCCTCGGCGGATCGCAAGAGCCCCAGCGCTTCAACGCACTCGGCGACTCCCGCCTCGTCGCCGAAACGCCAGCGCTGGTCCAGCGCCGCGTCCAGGTGGACGTTGGCGGCCTCGAGGTCCCCGAGGTGCACGCTGACCAGGCCGAGGTTGCGGTGCGTCGAAGCCGTGCAACGCCGGTCCCCCACGTCCTGGAAGCCGCGTAGGCACTCCTCGTAGATCTCGGCGGCCCGCCGCACGTCTCCGGCCAGACGGGCCGCGTCGCCCTGGACGGCTCGCACGTGGACCGGCGACGCCGGGTCGTCGTACCCGTCGAAGAGCTCGAAGGCCCGGGCGGCTCGCGCCTCCGCCTCGGCGTACGAGCCCTGGAGCGCCAGCACCGCCGCCGCCACCCACAGCGACTTGGCGGCGACCCAATCCGACCCGAGGGCATCGCCTCGCTGCTGGGCGTCGTCGGCCAGGGCCAGCGCCGTCTCGTAGTTGCCGCGCTGCATCTCGGCGAAGGCCATCCAACGAGTTCCCCGCAATGCCCACAGGTCGGCGCCGACCTCGTCGGCCCGCTTCACCGTCTCACGTTCGAGTTCGATCGCCTCCGCCAGATGACCGGCGTTGCGAGCGCCGCTGGCCAGGGCCAGCATCGCCGTCAACTCTGTCTCCACATCGCCGCTGGTGCGTGCGTGGTCGAGGGCCTCGGTGGCATACGCGGTCGCCACGACGTGGTCGGCGAAGTTCTCGGCCAGCGAGTGGGCGGCGGCCGCCAGCGCCTGGGCCCGTAGATCCGGCGACGCCGCCCGGCCGGACTCGATCGCTCGGCGCAGCTCGTCGAACCAGGTGAAGCGATAGTCCACCATCCACAGGTATGACGTGGCAGCGATCGTCAGCCGCAGCGCCAGCTCGGGATCGTGCTCGGTCGCCCACATCATCGCCACCGGGAAGTGGTGATCCTCGGCACGCAGCCGGGCGAGCGTGGCCCGTTCGTCCGGCCCGATGATCGCCGGGTCTTCGAGCAGTTCCTCCAACACCCACAGCGCGTGGGCGCGTCCCGGCGCCTCGCTCGCGAACGCCTCCTCGCCGCGCCGGACCCCGAACGCCCGCATGGGCTCGAGCAGTCGGTAGCGCGACTCCCTCTCGTGTGGGGACCTCACCACCATCGACGCCGCCACGAGAGCGGTCAGCGATGAGGCGTCACCGGCGACGCCCAACTCGTCCCACAATCGCTCGGCGGCGCGACGCGGGAATGACCCTGGGAAGACCGAGAGCGCCGCGAACCGCCGCTGGGCCCGGTCGTCGAGCAGGGCGAAGCTCCACTCGATCGCCGCCTCGAGGGTCCGATGACGGGGCACGGGCTGGCCAGGAGCCTCCAGCTGGCCGAGCTCATCGAGCAGACCAGCGACCACCTCGTCCAGCTCCATGACCGCGAGCTGCCGGGCCGCCAGCTCGATGGCAAGCGGTATCCCGTCGAGCCGCCGGCAGACCTCCACCACTCGCGTCCACACCGGCCGCCAGGAGAATCCCGGATCGGCGGCCTCGGCGCGATCCACGAAGAGGCGCACCGCCCCGAACTCGATCGCCGCCTCGGGATCTTCGACGGTCTCGAGCGGCACTCGCAGCGGCGCCAGTGCGTACACCGATTCACCCGTCAGACCGAGCGGCTCCCTGCTCGTCGCCACCACGGTGACCTGCGGCGCATGCTGCAGCACGGTGTGGGCGAGCGAGGCGGCCGCTCCCAGCACGTGCTCGCAATTGTCGAGGATCACCAGCGCCCGCCTATGGCCCAGATGGGCCCTGAACAGCTCGCCCGGATCCTCACCGGGCTCGCCGGCGATGCCGAACGACTCCACCGCGCTCGCCAGGACACGGGCTGGATCCTCGATCCTGGCGAGGTCGAGAAACCAGCTCCTCTCGCCGAATCCGGCCACCAACTCGACGGCGAGGCGCGTCTTGCCGGAGCCGCCGGGACCGAGCACCGTGATCAGCCGGGCTCGTTCGAAGAGCTCCCCGAGCTCGCGCATCTCGTCGTCGCGCCCCACGAAGGAGGTGTAGGAGGACGGCAGTCCTTCGGGACGGGGAGGTCGTTCAGCGAGGTGCGGCGCCTGCTCGAGGATGCCCTGTTCGAGGTCCCGAAGCTCGGGGGACGGCTCGAGACCGATCTCCGCCAGGGCCTCACTCAGCCTGCGGAACGCCCGCACGGCCTCGGACTGACGACCCAGCCGGTAGAGGCTCTGCATCAAGAGCGCCCAGGCCCGCTCTCGCAGCGGGTGATCGGCCACCAGCGCTTCGGCGGCGCCGATCGCCTCGGCGTCTCGACCACTCGCGGCCAGCGCCTCGATCCGGAGCTCGGCGACCGAATGGGCGAGCTCGGCGATCCGCACCGAGAGCGGCCGGTGGCGTGCCGAGCCCGCCAGGTCTGCGAAGGCCTCGCCCCGACGAGAGAGCGCCAGCGCTCCCTCGCTGGCTTCGAGTGCCGCTGCCGCATTCCCCTCTGCCAGGGAATGGGCCGCCTGCTCCACCAGGACCTCGAAGGCGTGCACGTCGATCGACACCGAGTCCTGGTCGAGCGCGTAGCCGTCGGTCGTCGTCACGACGACGGATCGGTCCAGGGAGGAGCGGATCACCGAGACGTACTTCTGCACGGACTTGCGGGCGGTGGGGGGTGCTTGCTCGCCCCAGATCGCCTCCACGATGGCGTCTCCTCGCACGCCGTCCTCACCCGACCCGGCGAGCAGCGCAAGGAGTGCCCTGACCCTGGGGCCACCCAGGTCGACTTCCGTGCCGGCGACGAACGCTCGCGTGGGCCCGAACACGCGAAGCTCGACGCTCGTCGTCATGGGCTCGCCTCGTCTACCAAACCGCTACCCAACCGGTACCGCGATGTGAGACAACATCTCCAGACCGCCCGGCGGCCGCTCCGGGGGTCAACGGGAGCTCCATGAGCAGCGGCACACAGCGGAGGAGAAAGGACCATCCATGACAGCGTATGCGAACCCCGACGCCCTGGTCACCACCGAGTGGCTGGCGGAACACCTGGACGATCCGTCGGTGGTCGTGATCGAGGTCGACGAGGACACGACGGCGTTCGCCGCCGGTCACATCCCGGGGGCCACCGCCCTCGACTGGACCGTCGATCTGCACGCCAGCCCCCGGCGCGACTTCATCTCAGGTGAGGAGCTGGTGGGCTTGCTGGAGAAGCGAGGGGCGGGCGATGGGCGGACCATCGTCCTGTACGGCGGGAACAACAACTGGTTCGCCGCCTACGCCTACTGGCTCTGCAAGTACCGGGGCATCGACAACGTGGCTCTGCTCGACGGCGGGCGGATCAAGTGGGAGCTGGAGGGCCGGCCGCTCACCGACGTGACGGCCCAGCCGGCGGCCGGATCGCTCAGCAAGGGGGCCGAGCGGCCATCCCTGCGGGCGTTCCGCGACGACATGATCGGCGTGGCACACCGAGGCGACGCAACGATGATCGACGTCCGTTCGCCGGACGAGTTCAGCGGCGCCGTGATGGCGCCGCCGCACCTGCCTCAGGAACAGCCTTACGTGGCCGGACACGTGCCGGGCGCCAAGAACGTTCCCTGGTCGCAGGCCGCCAACGAGGACGGGACGTTCAAGTCGGCCGACGAGCTGGCCGCCCTCTACGAGGGCGCCGAGTCGGGAGAGGCCATCGCCTACTGCCGGATCGGCGAGCGGTCCAGCCACACCTGGTTCGTCCTGTACGAGCTGCTCGGCAACGAGCAGGCACGCAACTACGACGGATCCTGGACCGAGTACGGCAGCCTGGTCGGGGTCCCGGTGGAGACGGGCTCGTGAGGGCCCGCAGCGCCTGGATCCTGATGACGGCGACGCTGCTGCTCACCTCGGTGGCGGTGCCGGCGCTGGCCGACGGATCCATGGAGCGCTCGCCGGTCGTGGACACCGCCGATGGTGACCAGACAGGCACGAGCCTGCTGCGCCGCTCCGAGTCCGGCATCCGGGCGCGGTTGACGACCGGCGGCCTGACCGCCGGCGACGCCTACACCGTGTGGGCGGTCGTGTTCAACAACCCGTCCGGCTGCGACGACGAGTGCGATGGCGCCGACCTCTCGAATCCTGCGGCCGAGGCGGTCTCGCTGCTCGGGGCGGGCGGCGTCGCTCGAGCCGACCACGGGACCTTCGTGGTCCGGATTCGGGCGGGAGCCGAGGTGAGCAACCCGGCCGGCGCGGAGGTGCACCTGATCGTGCGGACGCACGGTCCGGCCATTCCCGGGTTGGTCGGTGAGCAGACGTCGACGCTCAACGGCGGGTGCCCGCCGAACGCTTGCGCCAACATCCTGATGGCGAAGCACGGCTGAGCGGGGCGCACGCCCCGGTGAGGTGAGC
>JBPEXB010000034.1:0-3843 GCA_052032125.1 Acidimicrobiia bacterium | reverse complement strand
CGGATCGGCATTGGTTGCGTCAGGGAAGGGCACCTGATCTCGAGCAACGAGTTCCTCGCCCAAGAAGTCGTACACCGCGTCGATCTGGGCCTCGAACTCGGCCGGTGAGCCGACCGTCTCCTCCGGGGCGGGCGTCGCCACGGTCGTGGCCGCTGTGGTCGCGGTCGTCGTCGAGGAAGTCGTGGCGATCGTCGTCGCGGTCGTGGCGACGTCCGTCGTCGGGGTGGTCGACGGGTCGGTCAGCGGGGTCGCCTCCCCGTTGCCGCAGGCGACGAGCAGCAACATCACCACTGCCCCCGCGAGCATCCGACCCTGGCCCATGCGCGTACGGTAGCCGATCAGCCAGCTTCTGGGAACCGTAAACCAACGTTGACCAACAACGAGATTTCGCGCTCTCAGCGGTTGATGCGTCCCGAGAAGCGCATGGTGCCTTCGCTCACGTCGATGACGTCCACGGAGGCGATCTCGTGGCCGGCAAGCAGGGCCCGCTCGATGATGTTCGACGCGACGTTGGACAGGAAGGTGGGCAACGGCAGCCGGCCGAACTGGCCCTCCACCACCTCGAACTGCACCTGGTTCTCCACGATCTGGGGCCGTACGACGAGGCGAGCCGGCACGTTGAGCAACGCCCACCGCCCGTAGCCGCGCACGATGATCGAGCCGTCGGCGTTGAACCGGACCTCAGGCTCCTTGATCGTCACCCGCAGATCGAGCCCTCGCGAGAACACCGACCCCAGGCCGTCCTCGGACTCGATCAGCTCCCGCCACTTCTCGACCGACAGCGCGTCGTCGGACGACGTGTCGCCCCGTGCGTTGGCCAGGTCCTCCAACCGGCCCTGCAGGTCCGGAAGCTGGCCTTCGAGTTCCGGGAGCTGCTCGAGGCTTCCCGTTCCGCCCGCGTCCTCGAGACCGCTGCGCAGCACGGCGGCGATGGCGAGGAAGCTGGTGACCTCGCGATCGCTCACAGACAGGACCACTTCTTTCGTGCCGGGTGCGTCGCCAACGGCGTCCACGACCTTGGTCGCCAGCGCCAGCGCATCGTCCGCGGAGACAGGAATCGGTTCACCGTCGTCGGGCAGCGTGCCACCACTGGTCAGCCAGAGCAGCAGTACGACGAGGCCGACCAAGATCAGGATCGGCACCAGACGTCGTCGGAGTGTCCGAAGCAGCCCGCCGGCCAACAGCCCGCCCAACGCGCCGGCGAAGTCGGCTGGTCGACGCTGATTGAACCGGTCCACACGAACCCCCAGGTGAAGAGCTCGGCGAGCCTATTCGATTGACCAGGTGGCGCGCCTCGCCAAGGGGAGACGCGCCACCCGTCGAGCGGACAGAGGAGCTGTTCGGAGCGACTCGGCAGTCGGCTCGACTCGCCCCGAGAGGGCGCCGCACTCGCGCTACCGGTTCGCGTGACTCCGTACCGAGGGTCCTCCCCGGGTCGAACCCGGGGAGGGCCATCTCGTTGTCAGGCTTTGCCGGCCGCCCGCAAGGCGGCGGCGAACGCCTTGGCGATCGCCGAGTACCCGAGGCCGTTGGCGTGGATGTTCGGTGCCGCCGCCGGGTTGGTGGGGCACATGTACGTGAGCCGGCACGTGTAGTCGATGTTGTCCCAGACACCGTTGGCCGGGAAGTCGTCGCCGAAATCACCTGCGTTGAACTTGCCGTACACGTCGGCGACATGGACGCCGAACGCGCCGTACACCGCTGCGAGCCCGTCGTTGAATCCAACGGTGAGCAGATCGGTCAACCCTGCGAGCACCGGGTCGGGCGCTCCCTGCCCCGGCACGCCAGGGAGGTAGCCGATGCCGGCGGTGATCTGCGGGTTGTAGTAGTTCATGCCCACGATGGTCCCGGTGTAGCCGGACGCGCGCAGCGTCCCCACCACCAAGCCCACGTTGGCGAGGATCCCGGGGATGGCGGCACCGATGCAGTCCGGGTCGCCGGCGCAGATGATCTGCGTCTGGAGGATGTCGTTGGCGCCGATGTCGATGGTCACCAGCTCCACGTTTCCGGCTGCGATGGCGGCGAGAGCGTCACCCATCTGTGACCCGGTGGCGTACATGTCCACACACCCAGACGGCTGACCGAACAGGTTGACTCCTCCGAGCATCTGCAGGGTGGTCTCCCCTGGGCATCCGAGCTTGGCGTGGTCGAGGTCGGCACCGCGCCGCACCAGACCGGCGTACAGCTGGTCCGTATACGACTTGTCCGAGAAGGCGATGTTGTTGCCGAGTGAGTCGGCGATCGTCCCCGCTGCGAGCGAGGTCCCCAATGAGACATAGACGCCTGACGGGCCGTCATCGGCCGCTGCGGCCGGCATCACTCCGACGACGAGCGCGGCCACGAGGCCGAGCAGGGCGAGTTTGCGAGTCATGGATGCTCCCTTCCTGGCACGCAGAGTGACCGTACTCCCTCAGTGGTGCCCCCGCCGCCGTGAGCGGCAGATTCTTGAGCGTTCGCTCAACGTCTAGCGCCCGAGAGCCGCGTCCAGGACGGGATCGGCGCCACCGAACCAGGCCGCGGCCGTCATCGGGACATCGACGTCGGGGGCAACCCACGGACGGTCGTCGTCGGGGCCTGCGAACTCCCAGTAGACGGCTGAGACGAACACCTGGAGCGCCGAGTTGGGGAGCCGGAACGACACGACGTCGCCAAAGAGGTTGGGGCTCCCGCCAGTCGGCTCGCCGAGGATCGTCTCGTGGGGCGCCCGCAACTGAAGCTCGGTGACGAAGTTGGTGGCCGCCGAGAAGGTCATCCGGGAGGTCAGGACCTGGAGCATGCCGGATTGAGCGATCCGCTCGTCGTCGGCGAGGAGGTCGAGCAGGCGGCCGTAGCTCTGGTTGTTGCCACCGGGGTTGAAGCGGAGATCGACGACGACCTTGTCGACCTCGAGCTCATCCAGTGCCGCCCCGAGTTGGCTGACCAGCTCGCGAATCGTGAGCCGTTGGTCTGAGTCGGGCTGTCGCGTGCGCTCGGCAACGCGGTTGTACTGGAGGTAGATGGCACGATCGTCGGGGAGGTACCCCCACCAGAAGGCGTAGCCGGTCTCGATCGGCACCGGGCCCTCGTCCCTGTCGGGGAGGAATCCCCGGAACGAAAACTGCTCGCTGTAGTCGTCCGGCGTCAGACGCGGAGGGTGGACCACGACCACCGCCCCATCCGGCAGCTCGAGCTCGAAGCCGGGCAGGTCGAGGTCTTGGCGGACCACACCCTGGCCCCGCAGCATGCCATCGATGACCAGGTTGGCCGTGGCGGACCGTTCGAGTGAGGCGTCGTTGTCGTGCGGCGCGTAGTACTGCATGCGCTCGTACACGTCGTCGATGGGAACGCCGCCGATCGACATGATGCGGGCGCCGACCAGCGACGGGTCGTAGGCCTCGGTCACGTACACGCCTTCGGGGAAGCGCCACACGTTGAGCGCGTAGTAGGAGAACCCCAGCGCCGGGTCGTTGGGCGGGATCGTCGAGTGACCGTCGATCAGGGCGGCCAGGTGCACGAGCTCGAGGGCGATCTGGTCGTCGTCGAGATCACCCAGCTGGGCGTCGAGGACCGCGAACTCGCGATCCCACCGATCCTCCGGGTAGCGCCAGAACAGATCGGGGTGGATGGATTCGATCTGCTGCCGGAAGACCTGGAGGTCCTCTCGCCATGCCTCGACGCCGACGAGGGACTCGACGACGTCGGTGGTGGTCGTCGCTCGGGTCGTGGTCGTGGTGGCGATGGCCGTCGTGGTGGTCGTAGCTGCGGTGGCGGAGGTGGTGGTCGTCTCATCCGCCGTGCCATCGCCGCACCCGACGACGACCAAGACGGCGATGACGATGAACCCGCGGCGCACGACCGATCTAT
>JBPEXB010000339.1:0-1789 GCA_052032125.1 Acidimicrobiia bacterium | reverse complement strand
TCGAGCTTCGGTGACCAGGCGGGCGAATCGCTCGACGTCGATGTCGTCGAGGTCCACGACGAGCCGGTAGCCACCCGGCACGGACTCCAATCGGGCGCCGGAGCCGTCCAGCTGGCGTCGAAGGTTGGCGATGCGCACCTGGAGCGACCGCCGAGCCCGGTCCGAATCCTCGTGCCAGAAGGCCTCGAGCAGGGTGTCGGTCCCGACCGTGCTGTTCGGGTGCGTGCTCAGATAGGCGAGGATGGCTCGCTCCCGGGCGCGCCCGGCGGGCCGTTCCTCGCCCCCGGCCACGATCCCGACGTTCCCGTACAACTTGATCGGCACTCGTCCCCCTGATCCGAACGGCGCCCACCGTCACGATAGAGCCGGAGGCGGCCCGACAGCCTGTCGTTCCTCGTGAATCGCGCGGTCCGCGCGTGGTCTCGCGCGAGGAGTCGTTGGAGTGGTTCCGGGGCGGGTGTAGTGTTGCCTCCCACATGGGGAACACGACATCCACCCGTGGGAGCACGGGGCGGAGACGGGTGTCGAAGACCAAGAGCCGTCGCTCGACGGCGAAGCCCGCCAAGACTCGTCCGGCCCGGCGCAGGGGATCGGCCAAGCAGAGCGGGACCAGGCGTGACCCACGCGCTCCTTCGCGCTGGGCCGCCGTCCGTGATCGGATCCGATTTGGCATCGGCCGCCAGGCCGACGACGTCTGGGGCCTCGTCCTCATGGTCATCGGGCTGGTCATCCTGCTGGGGTTCTTCGGCAACGCCGGACCGCTGGGTCGCTGGATCGTCAACACCCTCCAGTTCGTCGCAGGCGTCTGGGCGTACGCGATCCCGCTGGTGCTCTGGGGTCTCGGCGGGGCTCTCGTGGTGGGGCGGCATCGCGACGACTACGGACGAGTCGCCCTCGGCGCCCTGCTGGCGTTCGCCGGCTCGCTCGCCCTGTTCCACCTGATGACGGGCAGCGTCGGGCTCGCCCAGAACGTCGATCTCGTGATGGAGCGCGGCGGCGCTCTCGGCTCTCTGATCGCCTTCCCCATGCGGCGATTGCTGGGCTTCTGGGGCGCCTTCGTCGTCATCACCGCCGTGATGGCGGTCGGCGTGTTGATCATGACCCGGACCTCGGTGCGTGAACTGGCTGCGGCCGTCGGCGAGCTCCTGTCGTTCGCTCGCTCGTGGGTGATGGCTCGATGGGCGACGAGGAAGGCGCCACCGGTGCAGCACCGCGCCCCGGTCGCTCGCACCGCTCGGCGGGCACCCGACCGCCCGAAGAAGGGCTCTCCCACCAAGGCGCGTCCGGCCAAGCCGGCACCCGCCCCGCCGGCCGAGCCCGCTCCGGTGCCCAAGACGGTCTCCGGGGGCAGCTACAAGCTCCCGCCGCTGGAGCTGCTCGGCGAGGGCAGCCGTGAGGGGCAGAGCAGGCGCATGCTCGAGGAGACGGCCCGCCAGCTGGAGGAGGCGCTCCGCCAGCACAGCGTCGATGCCCGCCTCACCAAGATCGTCCCCGGCCCGACCGTCACCCGCTACGAGATCGAGCTGGCTCCGGGGGTCAAGGTGTCTCGGGTCACCAACCTGGCGAGCGACATCGCCTACGCCCTGGCCACGCCGGACGTGCGGCTGCTGGCGCCGATCCCCGGCAAGTCGGCGATCGGTGTCGAGGTGCCCAACCGCAAGCGGCAGCTCGTGACGCTCGGTGACGTCCTGCGGTCGCCGGAGGCGCAGCGCGAGACCCACCCGCTGGTGGTCGGCCTGGGTGAGGACATCTCCGGCTCGTCGGCGCTGCTCAACCTCGCCGACCTGCC
>JBPEXB010000338.1:0-5910 GCA_052032125.1 Acidimicrobiia bacterium | reverse complement strand
CTTGGTCGAGCGAGCGGCCGCTGACCAGCCGCTGCATGTGGAAGCGTTGGACCCCGAGGGACTTCCACGTCGCCAGGGTCTCCGAGAACCTGTCCACGGTGCCGATCAGCACCCCTCGCTCGCCGAATCGCTCCTCGATCTGCTCGGGCGTCCGCTCGAACGCCTCGGCACTCTCCTCGAGCGCCGCCCGGTAGTCGGCCTCTGTGGCGCCGATGACCATCGGGCAGGCCGTGCTGATCAGCAGGTCGTCGGCTGAGCGGCCGGCCTCCTCGGCTGCTTGGCGGGCAGTGGCGATGCGTTCCTCCATGGCGTCGGCGGGCTGGGCGAACACGTTGAACTCGTCCGCGTACATCCCCGCCAGTCTCGGCGTCTTCTTGGGGCCTGCCCCGCCCACGATCAGCTTGGGCCCGTGCGTGGCGGGTGGTTGGAGCTCGACCTCCTTCAAAGTGAAGTGCTTGCCGGTGAACGACCCCGCGCCAGGCGAGACGGCGGTCCGCACGTAGGCGAGGTGCTCCTCGAGCCACGCGAAACGGGTCGCCAGATCGGGGTAGGGGAAGCCGAACACCTCGTGCTCGTCGTCCATCCAGCCCGTGCCGAGTCCCAGTGAGAAACGGCCCCCCGACATCCGGTCGAGGGTCACGGCGGTCTTGGCGAAGACGGCAGGATGCCGAAACGTGACCGGGCTGACCAGGGTGGCGAGCTCGATCGTGTCGGTGTCGCGAGCCAGGCCGGCGATCTGGGTCAAGGCATCCGGCGCCGGGTTCGACCAGGGGGAAGTGCCGTAGAGATAGTGATCGGGGAGCGAGACCGCCGTCAGACCGACCTTCTCGCCCCAGCGGGCAACCTCGAGCACGCGGTCGTAGGTGTCGGCGATCTGCACGGCAAGCTGCATGGGAGGAGCCTCTCGTTGGGAGTGGCGTGAGGATATCGCCGGTGCCCGGTGCCCGGTGCCCGGGATCCGGATCCCGGGTTCCGGGTCTAGGACCCGATGCGCGCTTTCAGGAGTCTTCGCGCGTGGCCGCCGAAGTCGAAGTCGGTGTCCAGCATGGCGTGGAAGGCGTAGCCGTTGAGCGCCGCCAGCAGCGCCTCGGCGGCGATCACGCACTCCGACTCCGTCATGGACGGATCGGCCCGTCCGACGGCGTCGGTGAACCGGGCCACCCGCTCCTGATGATGCCGCAGGATGCGACCCCGGATCTGTGCGTCGGTCAACCCGCCGCCCACCGCGGTCACGACGTACACGCGGGCGAGCTGCGGCTGGTCCTCGATGAAGCGGACGTATGCCTCGACCAACTCATCGAGCCCCTCGCTCCCTCCGCCGGACGGATCGGGGTCGACCGCGTTGATGGCGTCGCGGGCAACGGTGAGGATCGCCTGTTCCTTGGTGTCGAAGAGGTTGTAGAAGCTGCCAGCCCCGATGCCGGCCTTGGCGCAGATGGCGCTGACGGTGGTGGCGTCGAGCCCGTGCTCGCCGAGCAGTTCCCTGGTGGCGTCGAGGATGCGCCGTCGCGTCTCGAGGCCTGCTTTGTATCGCATGAAGCCGCAAGATAATCCATCCCCCTGGCTCTTCCATCCTTTCCCAGCGTAGAAATGGAATACGCGCTACAATTGGAGCAGTTGTTCCAGTTTGAGGGCGCTCGAGCCGAAACAACCAGGTAGGACGACACAACGGAGGATCCAGGGATGACGCACTATCGATCGAATCTCAGGGACATCGAGTTCAACCTGTTCGAGGTCCTGGGCGTGGATTCCTACCTGGGCGAGTCGCCGTACGACGGCGCCGACCGCGGCCTGGCGATGGACATCCTGCGTGAGATCGATCGGCTGGCGAGAGAAGAGTGGGCGGCGAGCTTCGTCGACGCCGATCGCACCCCGGTCGAGTTGGTCGACGGCGAGGTCAAGCTCCCGGACTCCTTGAAGGCGAGCATCGCCGCACTGCGTGAGGGCGGCTGGGATCGGCTCGGCCTGGCCGGCATGTTCGACGTGCCCCGCGTGCCACCCACGGTCCTGTGGGCGACCCAGGAATTGCTCGCCGGCGGCAATCCGACAGCTTTGCTGGCGGCGGGTGGACCGCTCTTCGCCCGGGTGCTGTTCGAAGAGGGCACCGACGACCAGAAACGACTGGCCATCCAGATGATCGAACAGGGGTGGGCGGGGACCATGGTGCTCACCGAGCCCGATGCCGGATCCGATGTGGGGGCCGGCACCACCAGGGCGATCGACGCCGGTGACGGCACCTGGCACATCGAGGGCACCAAGCGCTTCATCACCGGCGGCGAGCACGACGGTGCCGACAACATCATCCACCTGGTGCTGGCTCGGCCCGAAGGAGCCGGCCCGGGCACGAAGGGCCTGTCGATGTTCGTGGTCCCCAAGTTCCTCGTGAACGAGGACGGCACGCTCGGCGAGCGCAACGGCGTCTACTGCACCGGCGTCGAGAAGAAGATGGGCATCAAGGCCTCGCCGACCTGCGAGATGTCCTTCGGTGCCGACCATCCGGCGATCGGCTGGCTGGTGGGCGACACCCACGATGGCATCCGTCAGATGTTCCGGGTCATCGAGCACGCCCGCATGCTGATCGGCACCAAGTCGGCGGCGACGTTGTCGACCGGCTACCTCAACGCCCTCGAGTACGCGAAGCAGCGGATCCAGGGCCCGGACCTGACCGAGGCGCTCGACAAGACCGCTCCCCGGGTCGAGATCATTCGCCACCCGAACGTCCGGCGACTGCTCATGCTCCAGAAGGCACATGCCGAGGGCCTGCGAGCGCTGGTGCTCTACACCGCCTGGGTCATGGATCAAGAGGCGATCGAGCCCGATGGCGACTGGGCTCGGCGGGTCGACTTCCTCCTCCCGCTGGTGAAGGGCTACGCGTCGGAGAAGGCGTACGAGTTGCTGGCGCAGTCGCTGCAGGTCTTCGGCGGTGCCGGGTACACCCAGGACGTCCCGATCGAGCAGTACATCCGTGACGCCAAGATCGACACCGTCTACGAGGGCACGACCGCCATCCAGGGTCTCGACCTCTTCTTCCGCAAGATCGCTCGCGACCAGGGCGCCACCTTGACCGCCCTCGCCAACGAGGTCGGGGAGTTCGTGAAAGCCGGCGGTGCCGACGATCAGATCGCCGAGGAGCGAGAGTTGCTCGGGGGCATGCTCGAGGACGCGCAGGCTGCCATCGGCGTGATGGTGGGGCACCTGATGGCCTCGGTCGAGCAGCGTCCGGAGGTCTACAAGGTCGGCCTGCACGCCACGCCACTGCTCGAGACGCTCTCCGAAGTGACGATCGCCTGGCTGCTCCTGCGACAGGCGGAAGTGGCCCTCGCCGCGCTCGACGAGGCCGCCGACGACCGGGCGTTCTACGAGGGCAAGCTGGCCTCGGCTCGCTTCTTCGTCCGCCACGTGGCCCCCAAGGTGGCCGCTCGCCGCGTCGCCGCCGAAGCAGAAGACGGTGCGCTCATGGCGATGGCCGACGAAGCGTTCTGAGCTCGCTCCTTTCGGTCGCTCGCGGTACCGAGTACTGAGTACTCAGTACTGAGTACTGTGGCCCCATGAACTTTGCTTTCACCGAGGAACAGGAACTGCTGCGGGAGACCGCCCGGCGGTTCCTCGACGACAAGGCTCCGTCCGAGGTCGTTCGCAAGCTGATGGAGTCCCACGACGGCTACGACCCGGCCCACTGGTCGGAGATCGCTCAGATGGGGTGGCAGGCGATGGCGATCCCCGAGGAGTACGGCGGGGCCGGCTTCTCCTTCCTCGAGACGGTCGTGCTCATGGAGGAGATGGGACGCTCGCTGTTCCCGGCGCCGTATCTGTCGACCGTCATCCTCTGCTCGAACCTGTTGCTCGAGTTGGGTGATGAGGAGCAGAAGTCATCCCATCTGCCAGGGATCGCCGCCGGCGAGACCGTGTGGGCGCTGGCCGTCACTGAGCCCGACGGCGGTTGGCAGGCGGGCGACATGCAGCTGCGGGCCACCCGTGAGGGCGACTCGTGGCGTCTCGACGGCACCAAGGCCTATGTCATCGATGGCCACGTCGCCGACCACTTCCTGGTGGTGGCCCGCACGGACGAGGCCGACGAGGCCGTGAGCGTCTTCATCGTCGACGCCGGTGCCACCGGGGTGATGGCGACCAAGGTCGAGTCGATGGACCAGACCCGTTCGCTGGCCACGGTGCAGTTCGATGGCCTCCAGGTGCCCGCCGGGGCGCTGGTCGGCGAGGTCTCGTCGGCCTGGGAAGCTGTGGAGACCGTGCTCGACGTGGCGGCGGTGGCGCTGGCCGCCGAACAGGTGGGCGGCGCCCAGGCGTGTCTCGACATGTCCGTCGAATACGCCAAGGTGCGCATGCAGTTCGGCCGCCCGATCGGCTCCTTCCAGGCCATCAAGCACAAGTGCGCCGACATGCTGGTTCAGGTCGAGTCTGCCAAGTCGGCGGCGTACTACGCCGGCTGGGCGACGTCGGAGCGCAATGAGGAGTTCGCCGTGGTCGCGCCGCTCGCGAAGTCGTACTGCTCCGAGGCCTTCTTCTTCTGCGCCGCCGAGAACATCCAGATCCACGGCGGCATCGGCTTCACGTGGGAGCACGATGCCCACCTCTACTTCAAGCGGGCCAAGAGCTCCGAGCTGATGTTCGGCGATCCCGCCTATCACCGCACGAGGCTGGCCGACCGCATCGGCATCTAGCTGCCGGACTGCCGGCCCGGCAGTACTGGGTACCGAGTACCGGGTACCGCACGGAACTGCGGATGTGGGTTTGCCGTGGCGAGCCAACACCCCAGGGGGCAGAATCCGCGGCCATGGCGCTTCGCACGGTCTCGACGCATGCCCTGCCGGATGCCGGTGACGATCTGCGACGAGCTTGGGACGACCTGGCCGACGCCACCGCGGCGCCCTACTTCCGCACCTGGGCGTGGGTGTCCGCCTGGTCCGAGATCTTCGAACCGGAAGCCGAGGTGACCGTGCTGACCACCGCGGTCGGCGGGCAGATGGATGGGATCCTGCCACTCGCCCGGCTGACGCGGAGGCTCCACTCGCAGGTCCCGCTGTCGCTGCCGTACGTCGGCGTGGCGGGGTCGGGTCTCGGCGCCGCCGATCGGCTCGGCACGGTCGCACGCACCGCCGAGGCCCGGCATGCGTTGTGGGCGCACGCCGGCCGGCTGGCCGCCCGCTCCACGCTGCTGTTCGAGAACCTCGATCGTGACGAGGCGACCGCTGCCTCGGCCAGTCTCGGCCTGGACGTTCTCGATCGCGTGCGCGCCCCGGCGGTCGACCTGACGGCGGGCCCAGTGGAGCGTCTGTGGAAGGCAACCCAGCGGCGCAACATCCGCAACCGCGACCGGCGGCTCGACGCGGCCGGCGTGAAGCGACGCTGGGATCTGCCTTCCGATGAGCAGCGGCGCCGACTGGCGGCGTTCGGGGCTCTCCACCGTGCCCGGTGGGAGGCAAAGGGAACACGAGGCGGCTCCTTCGACGAGCGCCGCCTCGCCTTCCTGCGACGGCTCTCATCGCTCGCCGGCGGCATCGAGGGCCCGCGCCTGCTCCTCCTGGAGCTGGATGGTCAGGCGATCGCCGGCCTGGTCGGGTTCTCGTTCGCAGGCACGTTCCACGAGTACATGACCGGTTGGGACCCGGCCTGGGCGCGGTTCGGACCGGGCTCGGCCGTGATCGCCGAAGCGATGCGGGCGGCCCAGGCCGAGGGCGCATCGACCTATGACTTCCTGCGCGGCACCGAGCCGCACAAGTACGACTTCGGCGCCGTCGATCGGGCCGACGTCACGTTGATCGGGTCGATGCGCATGCGTGGCCGGTTGCTGCGGGCGAGAGAGGCTCAGGCGCGCAACCGGGCCGGCGCCGGCAGCGGGCGGGGGCTGTAGCGCCGGCCTCCCGGCCGGCCGTACCCGGTACCGAGTACCGA
>JBPEXB010000337.1:0-5377 GCA_052032125.1 Acidimicrobiia bacterium | reverse complement strand
CACAGGGTCTGTGGGCATGGGTCCGGCGACCCACTGCTTCCAGTCATTTCCGGCTGTGGAATATGGGTCGGCCGCACCATGGACTGGTGTGGATAACTAGGTCATCATGGCGTTCGTCAGCTAGGCAATCGCCACGGGAGGGTGACAGTGTTGGACGGTCTGGTGCGCCGCCTGCAGCGCGAGGATCCAGGGCTCGCAGCCCACGGTTCCCGTGTCGCAGACCTGGCAGCAGCAGTCGGACAGCGCATGGATCTCAGCCAGGAGCGCCTCCGCCGCCTCCGGATCGCCTGCACACTCCACGACATCGGCAAGGTCGACGTCGACCAGACGGTTCTCTTCAAGCCCGGCCCCCTCGTCGGCGAGGAGTGGGACGAGATCCGGCGCCACCCCGAGATCGGCTTCACGATGGTCCACGGCCTCGTGCACCCCGAGATCGCCGAGACGGTCCTCTGCCACCACGAGAGGTTCGACGGCTACGGCTACCCGCACGGCCGCACCGGCGCCGACATCCCGTTGCTCGCCAGAATCCTCACCGTCGCCGACGCCTTCGACGCCATCACCTCCGACCGCTGCTACCAGCCGGCACTCCCGGTCGAGTACGCCCTCCAGGAGATTCGCCGCCACGCCGGCACCCAGTTCGACCCCGACGTCGTCGCCGGCCTCGAGAGCCTCGCCTCGCTCTTCGGCTTCGGCGGGACCGAGCTCACGGTGTCCGTCGCCTAAGGGTTCCCTTCCCTCCTCAGGGATGCGAGAGACCGCCCTTCGGGGCGGTCTTCTCTTTGCTGCGATCGGACTGACATCGGATCGCGATCGCCTCTTGGCACGGTGTCCTCGTCAGGAGCCCCCAACGGGCTCCGAAGAGGAACAGCGACGGCGCCCGGCGCCGAGAGGAGAGGGATCATGTTCCTTCGAGTGACCAACTACCAGTACCCGGCGGCGCGGGCGGGCGACATCGAAGCCTGGGTCCACACGAAGACCGACGAGGTGCGAGCGTTCGAGGGCGTGGTGTCGATCGACGTCTTCGAGGCGTCGCCCGGCGAGGGTGTCATCGTGGCTCGCTACGACGACGAGGCGGCATTCCAGGCGGTCTCGGCCTCCGTGAAGGCGGTGCTCGGCGAGCTGGCCGACTTCCTGACCGGTCCGATCTCGACGAACTCTGGCACGGCCTTCTGGGGCGTCTGAGCCCGAGCGACGTCCCGGCGGCTTCGATCTGGCGACCATCCGGCCCTCAGGCCGGATGGTCCCGCGCTTGCGCTGCCACCGCCGAGCGGGCCTCGAGCTCGTTGAAAGCAGTGCGCGCCGCAGCCTCCTCGATCGCCGCGTCAGAGGTTCGGCCGGCGGCGGCGAGGGCCTCGGCCAACAGCAGGCGGGCCGCCGCCGCCCGGTGGGCCGATCCGACCTCCTGCCAGCGGCGCCAGGCAGAGCGGAGCGTGCGCACGGCAGCGGGATCGCCGGTCGCCAGCTGCACCGCCCCCTGCGCATGGCCGGCGCTGGCCTTCAGCGCCGACGTGCCGAACCGCTGCGCGATCTCTTCGAGGGTGGCGGCGGCGGTGCCGGCCCCCTCGACGTCTCCCGCCGACAGGGCGATCTCGACGAAGGCCGGAAGCAGCTGCGCCAGCCGAAGCGGATCCGCTTCGACCTCCTGCGCGGCGGCGGAGATCATCTGCAGCGCCAACTGGTCGTCTCCACGGGCGGAGTGGATCAACGCCAGGCCGGGGTACGGCGACGCCCCCAGCTCCTGAGCCTCGGTGAGCTCTGCTTCGGCGGCGTCGAGGTCGCCCCACCGCAGCAGGATCTCGCCTCGGAGGCCCTTGGCGATCGCCAGGTGCGTCATGTCGAAGGCGGCGGTCTCGGCGCAGGCGATCGCTGCCTCGCGCTCTCCCTCGACCCAGTCGCCCTTGACGAGCAGGATCGCGACCCGGTGGGTGCGGCAGTCGCCCGGGAGGTCGGCCACGCCGCCGCTGTCACGGGTTGCCTGGATCTCGTCGGTCCACTCGGCTGCCCGCTGATAGTCCATGAGATCGAGGCAGGCACACAGCGTCCTGCAGTACACGAGCGCGCTCACATAGGCGCCGAGCTCTCCCGAGACGGCGCTGGCCATCGCCTCGTCGAGCAAGGCCATGCCCGGTTTGACGTCCGCCCGACGGACCATGGCCCAGCCCCGGACCACCTTGCCGAGGGCCTCGACGTCGAGATCGCCGCTCTCGATGCCGATGTGCTGCGCGGCGGTTGCGTGCTCGAGCGCCGAATCGAGGTCGCCGCCGAGCACCTCGACCATGCCGATCAGGGCGGCCAACAATCCGTGGGCGGGACCGGGTGGCACGCCGTCCAAAAGGCGCTGCGCTCGCTCCAGCCACCCGAACGCAACCGCGTTCCTGAGCCGGATGGCGGCGTTGACGCCGAGCCAGATCGCCAGCCTTGCTGCGCCGGGGCGGTCGCCGGCGTCGAGGAGTCGAACGTACGCTCGCTGGCGCGCCTCCACCGATCCCTCATGGTCGTGTTCCCAGAGGAGCTTCCACCCCTCGATCTCCAGGTCGTCCGCTTCGGGGCCTCGTTCGACCTGCTTCCCGAGCCGTCCGTACAGACGCGGAGAGGCGCCGGCCGCCGGTGCGGAGGCAGCCACCTCGTCGAGGATGATCGACTCCTCCAGCAGCTGCAGCTCACGCGACGGCTCGAGGCCGAGGTCCTCGCCGAGGAGGTTCCGGTACTCCGCGTAGGTCCTGAGGGCCTCTGGCTGTCGCTGGGCCCGGTAGAGCGCCAGCATCAGCAGTCCCCGGGTGCGTTCGCGCAGCGGCTCTGCGGCGACGGCCGCCTGCAGCTCGGGTATCGCTTCCACAGACCGCCCCGCGTCGAGGAGAAGCTCGAAGCGATCGTCCGCCACGTGGGCTCGAAGTTGGTCGAGTCGCATGGCCTCCAGCCGGATCGCGTCATCGTCGGCGAGAGCTCCGAACGCCGGTCCCCTCCACAGCGACAGCGCCGATTCGGTCAGTTCGAGGGCTCGCCCGGGCTCCGCGTTACCCGCCTCGGCGACCAGTTGCTCGAATCGGGCGACGTCGCAGTCGGTCGTCGCCAGGCGATATCCATCGGGCGTGGTGATCACGTCATCGCGGTGGTCTCCCAGGGCGCGGCGAAGTCGAGACACGACCGTGCGAACCGCATGCGCCTCCGACGACGGTGGGCGATCGGACCACAGGCCCTCCGCGAGCGCGGCCACGGTCACCTCGCGATCGAGGTGGGCGATCAGCATCGCCAGGAGTCGCCGCTGATTGTTGCCACCCAAGGCGAGCTCGCGGGTGCCGTCCATCACGACGAGCGGGCCGAGCGCGAGATACGTCGTCACGCACGGAGTATCGCAAGTCGCTCGCCTGGAGGAGGTTTCGAGCCGTCGCGACCCGGCGCTGCTGCGTCTCCACGCCGCCTTCACAGGTTCTCCGCAATCGAATTGCACGCTGTGTGAAGTCGCACAAGGAGACGCACATGCTGGCCACCGTGGTCAACGAGATCGTCACTCTGGGGTTCTTCTTCTGGGGTGATGGCAGCGGGACAGGATTCCTCCTGTTCTTCCCGTTCCTGATCATCAAGCTGATGTTCTTCGGGATGCTGTTCGGGATGTTCACCGCCGGGTACCGGCGTCCCCCGCGCCGGGGACGACCGCGGCGCCGTCGCCGGGCACCGCAGCCCGACCCCGCCCGGGAAGCGGAGCGGCGTCAGTACGAGGAGGACCTTCGCAACGCCGAGGCCGAGGTGGACTCGTGGACCACCTACGACATCTGATCGGTCCGCAAGAATGACCGTCGTGAAGCGTGTGTTGGTCATCGAAGACGAACTGCGCATCAGCCGCCTGGTGACCGACTACCTCGAAGCCGCCGGCTACGAGGTGGCCCAGGCGGCCGACGGCGCGGCGGGGCTGGCGCTGGCGAGAGCCGGCAAGCCGGATCTGATCGTCCTCGATCTCGGTCTGCCCGGCCTCGATGGACTCGATGTGATTCGCGAGGTGCGTTCCATGTCGTCGGTCCCGGTGATCATCCTGACCGCCAGGGGCGACGAGTCCGACCGGATCGTGGGTCTCGAGCTCGGCGCCGACGACTACGTGACCAAGCCGTTCTCACCCAAAGAGCTGGTGGCACGCGTGAGGGCGCTGTTGCGGCGGGTCGACGCCGTGGTCGCAGGAGGCGAGATGGTCCGCATCGGCGCCTTGACCATCGACATCCCCAAGCGGCGAGTGACGGTGGGCGAGCAGCAGATCGAACTGACGGCGACGGAGTTCGACCTCCTTCTGGCGATGGCTCGCCAGCCGGGTCGGATCTTCACCCGGGCGCAGTTGCTCGACCTCGTCCACGGGGTGTCGTTCGAGTCGTACGAGCGATCGGTCGACGCCCACGTCAAGAACATCCGGCGGAAGATCGAGGACAACCCGCGGCGGCCGGAACGGCTGCTGACCGTCTACGGGGTGGGGTACAAGTATGCCGATGCCTGACGGCCGCTGGCAGATGCCTCCCGGATGGGACCCGAAGGCCAATTGGTCGCATGGCGGCCCCGGGAGCTGGGCGTGGCAAGGCTTCGGGCGCCGCATGTTCTTCGGGATGGCGCTCTTCTTCGGGGGCGGGCTGGCGATGATCGCGCTCATCGGGGCCACGTTGGCCACCCTGCTCGATTCCCGGTTCCTGGCCATCGTCCTCACGCCGGTGATCGTCTTCCTGCTGGCGATGGTGGGAGGACGCTGGATCTGGCGTACCTGGAGGCCGGTGCGACAACTCATCGGCGCCGCCGGCCGCCTCGCCGACGGTGACTACTCGACCAGGGTCGACACGCCCGCCTCTCCGGCGATCGGATCGGTCATCACCTCGTTCAACCGCATGGCGGAACGGCTCGAGGGCGCCGACGAGCAGCGGCGGCAGCTGATCATGGACCTCAGCCACGAGCTGCGGACACCGCTGACCGTCATTCGAGGCGAGCTGGAAGCGGTGCTCGACGGCGTCCACGAGGCATCCGAGGCCGAGCTGACCCAGCTGATCGGGGAAGTGGGCGTCATCGAGCGGCTGATCGAAGATCTCCAGACCCTGAGCCTCACCGCCGCCGGGACGCTCACGCTCCAACCGGAGCTGATCGATCTGGGTGACCTGGCCCTCGAGGTCGTCGAGGTCTACGGCCGCCAGGCCGCCGAGGCCGGTGTGACCTTGTCCGTGGACGACTCGCAGGACACGCAAGAAGTGATGGCCGACCCCGTACGCCTGCGAGAGGTGCTCACCAACCTGATCGTCAACGCCCTCCGCGCCTGTGACGCCGGCGATCGAGTCGACGTCACCGTCGACACCACAGGAGCGACCGCCCGCGTGGCGGTCGCCGACACCGGCAGAGGCATCGACCCCGACGAGCT
>JBPEXB010000336.1:0-7919 GCA_052032125.1 Acidimicrobiia bacterium | reverse complement strand
ACCGGCGGCGCATAGCCAACTCGGGGCGGCCGCAGTGACCATCGACGAGCAGCGAAGCGGCGATGTCAGACTGAGGGGGAGTTTGAGGGGGAGGCTCCGCGGCCCGGTACTGAGTACTCAGTACTGAGTACTTGGTACTCCGGCCGGCCGTAGGCCGGGCGGAATACAAACAACCCCGAGCGAGCCGTGAGGCCCTCTCGGGGTTGTCCTTGCTCGTGCTTCCCCGGCCGACCCGAAGGCCTGCCGCTTCCACCCGAGCGATGAAGCGTCCCGAAGGCCGCTCCAGTCCACATCGCTTCCCTCGTGGTATCGCTACCTCGACTTCTTCGATGTGGTCCCCCGTTCCGAGCCGAAGCTCTTCCCGGTGGACGCTTCCCCAGCCGCTCCGCATCGCTGCGGTCCTTCTGGTTCAACTTGCTCGTTTGCTCGGCGACCGAAGCCGCTCCGCTTCCCGAGCCAGACCCTCTCGTTCGCCGGCATCGCTGCCGCCTCCCGAGCGGTCTCCGTCCGGGTCTCCCCGTCCGGCAGGAGGCAACATACGGGTACCGCGCGGGTGGTGCAAGTTCTCGGGCTACTTCGTTTTCGCGTCCCAGGATTTGTTTTCGCGCTCGCCCTTCCGAGCCCCGAAAAGGCCGCTGAACTGGGGCTACATTCCCGTCATGACAGGTATCCACCCGGCAGTGTCCGCCTACGAACAGGCGGTGTCGGAGTACCGGAAGGGCCGTCCCGACTACCCGGCGACCGCCATCGATTGGATGGCGGCAACGGTCGGTCTGCACGCCGGGAGCGTCGTGCTGGACCTCGGCGCAGGCACCGGCAACCTCACCCGTCATCTGCGCCGCCACGTCGGCCACGTCGTGGCGGTCGAGCCGGTCGAGGCGTTCCGCCACGAGCTCACCCGGCTCGACGGTGTGCCGGCCGTGGCGGGGACCGCCGGGGCGATCCCGCTCCGCGAAGGGACCTTCGATCTCGTGGCGATCGGCCAGGCGTTCCACTGGTTCGCCGAACGAAGGTCGGTCAGAGAGATCGGGCGTGTCCTGGGTGAGGGCGGATGGCTGGCACTCGTGTGGAACGTCAGGCCGGGTGAGCCGCCCATCCATCGAGCGGTGAACGAGGTGCTCGCGCCCTTCCGGGGGCGAGCACCGGCCTACGGCAACGGCGAGTGGAAGGGTGCCTTCGACGAAAGGTCACCGCTGCGGCTCGGACCGTCCCATGTCGAGGCCTGGGTGCGCGCCGTCGATGAGCCGACGTTCCTGGCCCGCTTTCTGTCGGTCAGCGTGATCGCGGAGCTGAGCGACCCGGCGCGGGCGCAGGTCCGCCGGAAGCTGGAGGAGGTCTTCGCCCGTTTCGCCGTCGACGGTCGGCTGACGATGCCGTACCGGACCGAGGTGCATCTGGCCCGGCACGCGGAAAACCCCGAGTGAGCTCGGCCGAAGCCGGCCCTCTCGGGGCTTCCAACCCCGGGCTGCGCTCCTGCCCCGAAGGGCTGGTCCGCTGCCGCGGGCTCCGTTCGGGCCTCTCGACCCGCCCGGTCCAGTTCGGGTTGCCCCGTCCTGGCAAGAGCCAATGTAGGGCATTCGGGAGGCCCTGCGCGCCGAAGTGACTAGTTTGTTTTCGCGATTCAAACCTAGTTTTCGCGCGTGCCTCCTCGAGGCGTTCCGAGGGAGTCAGCAGGGTCGCCCGAACCGGCATCGACCACATCCTGTCGGTCCGCCGTCGTATAGTTACGTCGATGTCATTCACCGCCCCAGCCGAGACCCGTGACGTGCGAGCCCGCCAGGGTGTCGCGAGCCCGGAGGACGACGAGGGCCGCATCCGGTCGATCACCGAGGAGGGCCTCCAGACGCTGTCGCCGAGCCGGGCCAGTGATTTCAAGCAGTGCCCGCAGCTCTTCAAGTTCCGCTCCATCGATCGGATCCCCGAGCCCACGTCGGTGTATCAGGCGAGAGGGACCACCGCCCACCTGGCGCTCGAACGACTCTTCGACCTCCCCGCGGTCGAGCGCACGCCGGACCGGCTCTACGACCTGTTCCGGGAAGCGTGGACCGAGCTGCGCACCTGCGAGGAATACGCCGACCTCTTCGACGATCTCGACGCCGAGCGCTCCTGGGGCGTCGAGAGCCTCGAGGTGCTGTCCAACTACTTCTCCCTCGAGGATCCCGCCGGCATCGCACCGTTCGATCGGGAGCTCGACATGCTGGAGGCGATGGACGAGATCACCATCCGGGGCATCCTCGACCGAATCGACGAGCGGCCCGACGGTTCGCTCGTCATCACCGACTACAAGACCGGAAAGGCACCGCCGGAGCGCTACGCCCTCTCGGCGTTCTTCGCCCTCAAGATCTACGCCCTGCTGATTCGCAACCGGCTGGGTCGGACGCCCGCAGAGCTGCGACTGCTCTATCTGGGCAACGCCACCATGTACCGGATCCCGATCGACGACACCGCCCTCAATGGGATGGAGCGCCAACTCAAGGCGCTGTGGGGAGCGATCAACCGGGCGATCGAGCGAACCCATTTCCCGCCCAGGACGTCGGTCCTCTGTGGATGGTGCTCGTTCCAGTCGATGTGCCCCGCCTTCGAGGGCATGGACATCGAGGGCGCACCCGAGGAGGCCCGGCCGGAGCCGGCCTCGGTCATCGCTCCGACCGCCGCCTCCTGAGCAGGCCCTCGCTCAGGGGTAGACGCCGCGGACCAGTTTGGCCCGCGTGACCCTGCGGATCCCCTTCATGAGCGCGGCGGTCCGCATGTCGACCTTCTCCGTGGTGCTGATCTCGAGGACCTCTTCGAAGGCCTTGGTCATGATCTCCCGCAGCCGGCCCACGATCTCGTTCTCCGACCAGAAGAAGTTCTGGAGGTCCTGAACCCACTCGAAGTACGAGACCGTCACACCGCCGGCGTTGGCCAGCACGTCGGGCACGATGAACACACCCTTGTCCCGCAGCGCCGCGTCGGCTCCGAGGGTGATCGGGTTGTTGGCGCCCTCGAGGATGATCTTGGTGTCGACCGTGCCGACGTTGTCGTCGCGGATGGCGTTGCCCACCGCGGCCGGGATCAACACCTCGCACGGCAGCTTGAACATCTCCTCGGGGGTGATCTCCTCGGCGCCGGCGAATCCCTTGACGCCCCCCTCCTCGTCGACGTGACGGCACAACTTGCCGACTTCGAGGCCGCTGTCGTTGTGGATCGCCCCGGTGATGTCGGAGACGGCGATGACCTTGCAGCCGAGCTCGGCGGCGGCGATCGCCGCGTACCGGCCCACGTTGCCGAATCCCTGGATGACCACGCGCGCCCCGCTGACCGTGACGCCGCGATGCATCGCCGCGGCCGGCAGCAGGCTCACCACGCCTCGCCCGGTGGCCTCCCGGCGGGCGACCGAACCGCCCAGCTCCGGCGGTTTGCCCGTGACCACGGCGGGGACCGAGTGGCCCTGGTGCTGGCTGTAGGTGTCCATGAGCCAGGCCATCACCTGCTCGTTGGTCCCCATGTCCGGGGCCGGGATGTCCTTGTGCGGGCCGATGATGTCGATGATCTCAGCGGTGTACCGCCGGGTGACCCGTTGCAGCTCGGCGCGAGACAACTCGCGCGGGTTGACCCGCACGCCACCCTTGGCCCCGCCGAACGGCAAACCGACGATGGCGCACTTCCAGGTCATGAGCATGGCGAGCGCCGCCACCTCCCCGAGGTTGACGTCCTCGGCGTAGCGGATCCCGCCCTTGGTCGGGCCCATCGTCAGCACGTGCTGGACCCGGTAGCCGAAGGCGGTGTCCACGTCGGAGTACTCGTCCCGGCGGTAGGGGAAGGTCACGACCATGGCCCGCTGCGGCTTGGTGAGGCGCTCCCTGACGTTGTCGTCCAGGTTCATGATCTCGGCGACGTGCTCGAACTGAGCGACCGCCTCCCGATACATCAGCGAGTCCCACTCCATCTGATCGCTCAGCACCATGCTCGTCCCCTCGTCGTCGCCGGGCCTCCGTAGCCCTCTCGTCCACGTCCTTGGACCCCGTCGTGGAGTCCATCGTCACCGAAAACCGCCGCGCTGAGGTGGATTTGTCTGGTCACCACCGCACCACGACGAGACCGGAGCGGGGCTTGGGGGTGAACCAGGTCGACTTGGCCGGCATCGAGAGGCCGGCGTCGGCCACGGCGAACAACTCGTGCACGGGAGTCGGGTGGAGGGCGAAGGCCACCATGCCGGGGTCGGAGCGAGCCACCTCCTCGAGGCGCGTGCCGGCGTCCTCGCCGACGACGAAGGCAAGCCGGGGGTCGTCGTCGGCCTCGACGCCGAACGCAGGCGCCAGGATGCGATCGTGCAACAAGCTCACGTCGAGCCGGGCGACCGGGTCACGCGGGCGCTCACCGACGAACCGCAGCCGGTGCCACGTGCCGTCGAGCAGCATGTGGACGTCGCCGAGCACGGCCGGCCTCGCCGCCACCTCGCCAGCCGCCCCCAGCGGGCTCATGTCCCATTCGGCCGAGATGACCGAGCGGATGCTCTCGAGCGAAGGAGCCTGGCCGAGCGAGACGCACCGGTTGTACTCGAGGACGTGCATCTGCTCGGCCGGGAAGAGCACACCGAGGAACCATCCGGGCGAGGCGCCCTCCTCCTGCACGGCCTCCACCCGGTGGTGGCCGTCGGTGATGTAGAACGTCTCGATCGCCTCCATGGCGCCGATGACGTCGCCGACGTCGTCCGGGGCATCGACGGCCCAGAGCCGCTGCCGCACACCGTCCCAACCGGTGAAGTCCCTGATCGGCTCCCCCTCGGTGAGCCGCTCGAACAGCCGCCGATGCTCGAGGTCGGCATCGAACGCCAGCGCCACGGGGCTGGAGGTGAGGCGCGAGACCCGGTAGAACTCGGCCAGGTCCAACGCCCGGTCCCGCAGCGTCCCTTCGTGACCGAGCACCGCACCTTCGGAGATCGCCGAGTTCGGCACGCCTGCCATCAGCCCCACCTGCCGATGCTCGGGGCCGGCCAGTTCGTAGAGGAAGAACGCCGGGCCACCGTGGGGCACGAACAGACCCCGCTCCAGCATGCCCTCGAAGTGCGCGGTCGCCCGCTCGGCGAGGTTGTGCTCGTCGGGGAGGGGATCCGGGAAGTCACCGCGGGACAACACGACGTTCAGGAAGCAGTCGGGCCGGTCGAGGGCGTACTGGTAGCGCCCGCGATGGGCGAGCGAGTCGTATTGGGGGGCGACGATCTCGTCGGCTCGATCCGCCCTGGCGATCAGCGCGTCCAGCGGGACGAGCGTGGTCACTCGGTGACCGTCACGGCGAGCACGTTGGCGAGGTCACGAAGATCGGCGAGCAGGTCGTCGCTCACGGTTCCACTCACCCGGATCGTGGCAACGGCTGCGTCACCCCCGGCGAAGATGCGATTGCTCATGTCCTCGACGTTGAGCCCCGCTCGGCGGAGCCCGGCGAGCACGTCGCTGAGCACTCCGACGCGGTTCTTGTGACGGACCGACACCGTGGCCAGCGAGGCACCGGCGCCCGAGAGATTGACGACCGTCGAGATCTCGGCGCCGCTTCGATACGCCCGCAGGATCTCGACCACCCGTTGGCCGACCGCCTCCTGGGCGCGCTCGGTGGACGCGCCGATGTGATGCGTGCCGTAGACGCGGGGATGTGAGGCCAGCGCCGACACGAACTCGCCCTGCCCGGCGCTGGGCTCGTACGGGTACACGTCCAGCCCGACCCAGAGGTCCTTCTCCTCCACTGCCGCCAGCAACGCCGCCTCATCGATGGTGTCGCCCCGAGACGTATTGATGATCACGGTCCCCGGCTGCACGTGCTCGAGCAGGTCGGGACCGAGCAATCCCTTGGTCGAGGGTGCCGCCGGAACGTGCACGGTGAGGAACTCACTCCGGCGCACGAGCTCCTCCTGGGTCGCCACCGGCTCCAAGCCGAGCGCGTCCACCGCCTCGGCACGAGTGGGGTCGGGGCGATCGACCACCATGACGGTCATGTCGAAGGCGCGTGCCCGCCGAGCGACGGCCATCCCGATGGCTCCCAGACCGAGGATGCCGAGCGACCGGCCCTGGATACCCCTGCCTTTCGAGTACATCTTCTTGTCCCACCGGCCCGCCCGCGAGTCGATCACGCTGTCGGCGATACGCCGGTCGATCGCCAACATGAGGCCCATCGTCAGCTCGGCGACCGCCACCGCGTTCTCCCCGGGAACGTTCGCCACCTGGATCGCAGCTGCGGCCGCCGCATCGACGTCGATCGTGTTGACCCCGGCGCCGGCTCGCACGATCAGACCGAGCGAAGGAGCGGCCTCGATGGCCTCGGCGGTGACCCTGGTCGAGCGGACCACCAGCACGTCATAGCCGGCGGCGGCCGGGCCCACCGTGTCGTCGTCCAGCTCGGGCTGCACGGTGACCTCGTACCCGGCGTCGACGGTCGCCTCGACGCACGACGCCGGCAGGTTGTCGGCAAAGAGCACACGCATCCGGGCGGCAGGATACCGACCGGCGTGCCGCTCGATCGGCTCAGGTCCCGTCGGCGTCCTCGTCCTCGCCGTCGTCGGCGGGCGGCTCGGGCTCCTCCAACCCGTCGCACGAGTACCCGGCCGAGGGGCGGTAGAGCGCGAACACGAAGTCCTCGACCGACCGGCCATCGTCGAACTCCCGCAGGCGATGAATCGTCACCCGGGTGCACGAACGCCAGCGATCGACGACCGGATCGCTCTCGGTGACGGTCACCGTGGGCGTCGAGTAGAGGGTCACGGTGATCGAGGTGGCGTCGTACGTCGGCCAGATCAACACGGCGTAGGGACCCGGATTGCGGATGATGAGATCCGGCTCCGGGTACGAGAGGGTCGCCTCCCGGCCGTAGGGGTAGCGACTCAGGTAGATCGAGTGACTCTGGTAGTCGATGAAGTCGAGCCCGGCGTAGAACGCCGCATTGAAGAGGGTGGTCGCATACTGCGAGATGCCGCCACCGATGTCGGACTCGAAACGGCCCTGATAGATGACGCCTCCGTCGACGAAGCCGTTGGCGATGGTGCGCCGGCCCACGAAGCCGTTGACGGAGAACACGCCACCCGGCTCGATCACCACGCCCCGGGTGAGGTCGGCGATGCGGTGGATGTTCGTCACCCGGCTCTCACAGCACCGGTGGAAAGTCGTGAACTCGCCCACGACTTCGCGCACCCCGAGCGCCTCGATGTCCCTGGCCTGCTCGTCGATCGTGGTGGAACGGAGCGGGATCTCGATCGGGCCGTTCCGGTCCCCCATCGCCGTGGCCACGACCGCGTCGACGACTGCCGGCTCGCAGCACAACATCCGGCTGTCCTCGATGGCCACCGGCACAGGCCGGCCGTCGACGATGTCGTAGGTCGGACGCAGATCGCCCTGGACGTATCCGAAGAACTCCTCCTCGACGTGGCGGTAGATCTCGGCCTCGTCGAACGTCACGACGAGCTCGCCATCCGTCACGTCCGCCGAGATCCAGCTCGCGAATCGCTCCGGCTCCACGAACCGCTGGATCCCCGTCGAGAAGAGAATGAGGCCCGCTTCCGTGCGTCGTCTCAGACTCGTGAAGAGCGAGATCGCCTCGCCGCGACTCACCTCGGTCGGGATCGCCGCCCATGAGCCCTCGATGCTCGCCGGCACCGTGGCGACGTCCATCGCCGCCAGCGTGCGATCGACGTCGACGGTCCGACCCGCCTCGCCTGGGTCGAGGACCAGCCCGACGTCGTCGGCGGTGATCGACGGCTCGCGAGGGTCTTCGTGCCGAGCCGCAGCCTCGCGCTCGAGCGACCGCTGGGCGACCTCCGGATCGAACGTGAAGTGGGTGCTGGTCGGGACAGGAGCGCGCAGGCGATCCCACCAGTCGGTGAACTCACTCCACCACCCGCCGTCGGGGACCAGTGCCTCGACCGCCGCCATCGTGGCGCCGACGTCGAGGGCGTA
>JBPEXB010000335.1:0-3489 GCA_052032125.1 Acidimicrobiia bacterium | reverse complement strand
ACCGACACGCCGGAGGTGCGCACGCCGGACACCGCCTCGTTCCTGCAACACGAGCTCGGCTGCAGGGAGATCCCCGGTTACGACCTGGGCGGGAGCGGGTGCGCCGGGTTCGTCCAGGCGCTCGACGTGGCCAGGGCCAGGATCCACCTCGAGCCCAAGCGCGTGCTGGTGGTCGGCGTCGAGATGATCACGAGGCTGATCGACCTGGAGGAGCGCTCGACGGCGGTGCTGTTCGGTGACGCAGCCGGCGCCGTGATCCTGGGTCCGGACGGGCCCGACGGCAAGGCCGTCCTGCTCGACGCGGTGGCCGGGACCGACGGATCGAAGACCGACATCCTCACCCTGGAGGCCGGGGGATCGAAGCGGCCCTTCGACGCCGAGGTCCTGGCGTCGGGCGAGCACAACCATCTCGTGATGGAGGGCCAGGAGGTCTTCCGCAACGCCGTCGCCCGCATGTCGGCATCCGTCGAGCAGGTGCTGGAGCGCATCGGCCGTTCGACCGACGAGGTCGACCTGGTGATCCCCCATCAGGCCAACAAGCGGATCATCGACGCGGTGCGCCGCAAGCTCGGCGTCGCCGAGGAGACCGTGTACGTCAACGTGGACGAATACGGCAACACCGGGTCCGCATCGGTGCCGCTGGCGCTGTGGGAGGCCGAGGCCAACGGGCGGATCTCCGAGGGCGATCTGGTCGTGCTCACCGCCTTCGGGGCCGGGTTCCACTGGGCGTCGGCGGCGCTGCAGTTCTGAGCATGCGGTAACCCACCTTCTGCCAACACGGTCCAATGGCGGTGCGGGATTCGGCGAGCCTCTCGGAGCGCTGAGGGCCGTCGCCAACTATCTTTTCCGCAATCACACCGAGGAAGGTCGCATGGCAGAGGAATACCAATGGAAGGGGCGCATGGGTCCGCTGAAGCTGCGGATCTCCAACACCACCTTCACGCCATCGACCATCTCGACCCTGCTGGCCAAGGTCATGGAGGTCCGGGAGGGTGAGGTGGCGATCGACATCGGGTGCGGCTCCGGCATCCTGTCGATCATCGCCGCCAAGCTGGGTGCCAGCCACGTGTACGCCGTGGACAAGAGCCCCGATGTCGTCGAGGTGGGGCGGGCCAACGCCGAGGCCAACGGGGTCGGCGACAAGATCACCTTCTTCAGCGGCGACCTCTTCGATCCCTTGGACGAGGACATCAAGGCCGACGTGATCATCGGCGACGTGTCGGGCATCCCCGACACGCTGGCCGACGACAGCGGCTGGTTCCCGACCAAGGGCGGGGGCGGCGAGCGGGGGAGTGAGCTCCCGATCCGGATGCTCGACGAGGCCCGGCGCCGCCTGAAGGCCGGCGGGCGGCTGTTCCTCCCGACCGGCACGCTCCAGGACGAGGACTCGATCCTGGACGCCGCCAAGACGCTCTACACGAAGGTCCGCAAGCTGACCGAACGGGCCATCCCGCTGCCCTCGCAGCTCGCCGAGAGCGGCACGCTGAAGGACCTGGTCGATCGGGGCATCGTGAAGATCACCCCGCGGGGCTCGCGTTTCCTGTGGGAAGCCCGCGTCTGGGAGGTGTCAGGAGTGGTGCAGACGGTGTAGGGGCGCCCCCTACAGTCCCAGCGCTCTCGCCAGGAAGGCTGCCATCTGGCCCCTGGTGACGACCTCGTTGGGGCAGAAGTTGCTTCCGCCGCATCCGAAGGTGATCCCGGCGCCCGCCAGGCGGTTGATCTCGTCCGCGAAGAGGTGCCCGCTGGTGTCCGAGAACCCGGCGTCCGAGGCGGGCGGGAGATCGAACGCCCGAACGAGGAAGGCCGCCATCTGCGCCCTGGTGAGTGAGTCGTCGGGGCAGTAGCGGCCGTTGGTGCATCCGGAGGTGATCCCGGCGTTGGCGATGGCGTTGATGTCGGCCTCGAAGGTGCCGCCGACATCCGCGAACCCGGCGTCGGGGCCTGGCGGCAGGTTCAGCGCCCTGTTGAGGAAGGCGGCCATCTGCGCCCTGGTGACCAGGTCGTTGGGACAGAAGTAGTCGCCGCCGCATCCCGTGGTGATCCCGGCGGCGGCGATCGCCTCGATGTCGGCTTCGAAGGTCGAGCCGTCGTCGTCCACGAAGGTGCCGTTGAAGCCCGGGCTGTACGACGGGTTCGAGAAGAACACGTGGGTGGTCCACAGCTCGCCGTTGCTGTCGACGTGGCTGCCGGTCGCGGCGAACTGGTAGGAGGCGTTGAGGAGGTTGTTGCGGTGGCCGGTCGAGTTCATGAACGCCTCGTGGAGGGCGGTGCAGTCGGGAAGCGAGGGGTAGGACTGCCAGCCGATGTTCTCACCCCAGGAGGTCCACCCGTCCGGGATGGCGGCGCCCAACGCCGAGCCGGTGGAGTGGATCAGCTCGCCCCAGCCGGACATGTCGGCGGAGTGCTGACGGGTGTAGTCCTCGAGGTCAGGGGCCCATTGGAGGGGCGGGGCGCCGACGTCGGCGCGGGCTTCGTTGATCTTGTCCAGGAAGCACTGCTCGATGTCCGTTGGGGTTGCGTTCGCTCGATCAGCGGTCGCCACGACCACGATCGACACCAACACACTCAGGACCAACCACATGGCCACACGACGGCGGCCGCGATGGTCCTCCACCCTCAACGCCAGCATTCTTCTCCCGGTCCTCCACACCAACGGGCGGCATGACACGCCGTTGCCAGTCCCGCGGTGTCGCGAATCTAAAGGACTCTCGCACCGGGTCAAGCCCAAGGTTTATCGGCCCTTTCGAATTTTTCTTCACTCAGGGCGACGGACCAGGTCGGAGAGTGGCCGCCGAGTAGCATCTCTGGCCGCATGACCAGGCAGATCTCCGATCTCCTCGAGGCGCTCGACGCCCTGGCACCGTTCGCCACCGCAGCCGAATGGGACGCGGTCGGATTGCAGCTGGGGGACGCCGGGCGGCCCTATGGCCGGGTGGCGGTAGCGCATGAGGTGACGGTCGATGTGGCACGTCGCGGCGCCGAGTTGGGCCTCGACACGATCGTCACCTATCACCCGCTGGTGTTCCGCCCGCTCGGCTCGGTGACGGCCGCGAGCGGCGTCGAAGGCCGGGTCCTGGGCCTGCTGGAGGCGAAGGTGGCGGTGGTCTCGATGCACACCAACTGGGACGCCGCTCCCGGCGGGGCCGCCGACGCCCTGGCGGCCGGGCTCGGCCTCGAGATCGAGGATCGGTTCGCTCCGGTGGACGAGCGCCCCGATGCCAAGCTCATCGGGCGGATCGGCGCCATCGCGGCCTTCGAGGAGCTCGTGGCGGTGGTCGGGGAGCGCCTCGGCACCACCCCGAGGACGGCTGGAGTCGCTTCTGCGAAGGCGGGTCCCGTGGCCGTGGTGCCCGGATCCGGTGGCTCGTTCGTCGCCGACGCGGCCCGGGCGGGGGCCGCCGTGCTGGTGACCGGCGACGTCTCGCACCACGAGGCCAGGGCGGCGCTCGACCTGGGCATGGCCGTCGTCGACCCAGGGCACGCCGCCAC
>JBPEXB010000334.1:0-6683 GCA_052032125.1 Acidimicrobiia bacterium | reverse complement strand
GCCTCGTCGAAGTCGCCGTCGTGGTGGACGATCCACACGTACTGGTTCTCGTCGGTCTGCCACGGGCCGTCGATCGTGAAGCCGTGGGCCCGCCGCACCGGAAAGATGTCCTCGGCGACCTTGCGAGCGAACTCGTCCATATCGCCGGGTCGGATGTCGTAGATGCGAAGTTGGGAGGCCATGCGGCGAACCTAGTTGACCGCCCCGAGATACCGGGCCGGCACGGGGTGCGTCGACCGAACCGCCGCGACCAGTTGGTTTCGCATGGTGAGCGGATAGAACCGCGCCTGTGGAAGGTCGTCGAGTGCCAGCCACGTGAACCCGACTTGCATCTGGTCCGGGACGGAAGTGCCAGTGGGGCGATCCCCGGTGGCGATGTCACATCGGAACATGAGCTCGACCTGGTGGACGTGGCCCTCGACATGCGCGAACTCGTGTGCCCAGCCGAAGTAGTCACGGACGAAGAGCAGGTCCCCGACCTCGACATCACAGCCGATCTCTTCACGACACTCTCGCATCAGGGCTTCCTCGACCGTCTCACCGATCTCCTGGCCGCCGCCGGGCAGGGTGTAGAAGTCGGCCAGCTCGTCCCGGAGATGGATGGCCAACAGACGGTCGTCTTCGACGATGATCGCTTTGCACGACACCCGGTAGAGCCGGTCGGTCACGAGGTCGGTGTCGTCACAAGACGATGCCGCGGCCCTCGGATTTCGCCTCGCGACCCATCAGCCTGGTCAGCGCATCCCGGGGGGTCTCGCCCTCATACAGCACCCGGCCCACTTCCTCGGCGATCGGCATCTCCACGTCGTGCTCGTGGGCCAGCTCCAGCACCGCCTTGGTGGTCTTGACGCCTTCGGCGACCATGTTCATCTCGGCGATGATCTCGTCGAGTTTCTGGCCTTGGCCGAGCTTGAACCCGACCTGGTTGTTGCGGCTGCGGGAGCTCGAGCAGGTGGCCATCAGATCGCCGATCCCGGCGAGGCCTCCGAACGTCAGGGCCTGACCGCCCATCGCCATCCCGAGCCGGGTGATCTCGACGAGCGCTCGAGTGATCAGGGATGCCAGTGAGTTCATCCCGAAGCCGAGCCCTCGTCCCGCGCCCGCGGCGATGGCCATCACGTTCTTCACCGCGCCGGCCACTTCGGCGCCGATCGTGTCCGGGTTGGTGTACACCCGGAAGGTCGGGGTGGCGAAGAGCGGCTGCACCCGTTTGGCGACCTCGTAATCGCCCATGGCGATCACCGTGGCCGCAGGCTGGCCCTCCATGATCTCTGAGGCGAGGTTCGGGCCGGACAGAACCCCGACGGCGCCGGGGTCGTGGCCGGTCAGCACGTCGAGCGTGACTTGGGTCATGCGCAGCTTCGTGCCCTGCTCGATGCCCTTCGTGAGGCTGACGACCGGCGTCTGGGGCGGAATGAAGCCTCGGGCGGACTCGAGCACGGCCCGGAATCCGTGCGAGGGAACGCCCATGACGACGACGTCGGCGCCCTCGAGGGCGGCGGCCAGGTCCGCCGTCGCCCCGAGTGACTCGGGAAGGGGGAATCCGGCCAGGTAGTCGGGGTTCTCGTGCGCCGTGGCGATCCGTTCAGCCAGCTCAGGGCGGCGGGCCCACAGCACAACGTCGGCGTTGTGGGTGGCGAGGGTTGCCACGGTCGTGCCCCACGACCCGGCGCCGATGACCGCGACTTTCATGCGGCGAGGCTAGTGAAGGCCTGCTCTGACCACCGACTCCTAGCATCGAGCCGATGGAGTTCCTGCGGGCCCTGATCGGCACCTGGGAGGGCGAGGGCGTCGCCTCGTACCCGACGATCGACACCTTCCCGTACCACGAGGTGTTGGTCGTTCGTGGCCGCGTCGGCGACGACACGGTCATCTACGAGCAGCAGACCTGGACGCCGGGCGAGCGGGGGAGCCTGGACGCCCCATCGCACTGGGAAACGGGCTTCCTGGTCCCGCAAGCCGATGGATCAGTCACCGCCCTGACGGCGCACGACCCGCGCACCGAGGTGCTCGTCGGCACGCCTGCACGATCTGTGAACGGCGTCTGGCGGCTCGAGCTGACGTCGGTGTCCTTTCTCAACGACCCGCGGATGGCCGGGGACCGGAGGGTGCTCGAGGTCGAAGGGGATGAGCTTTCCTACGTGATGGACATGGCGACCGATCGTGTGCCTGAGCCGACTCTCCATCTCGAAGCCCGCCTGCAGCGACGCTGACCGGCGCCTCACCACCCGCCGCTACCCTCACCGCCCGCAATGGCACGCATCGGCCTCTTCGGCTTCCCCAACACTGGCAAGACCACCGTGTTCAACGCCCTGACGAGTCTGGAGGCGCTGGCCGCGCCGCATCCCTTCTCGACGAAGCAACCCAACGTCGGGATCGCCAAGGTGCCCGACGCCCGGCTCGAACGGGTGGCTGCGCTCGAGGGATCCGACAAGGTCACCCACGCGACGCTCGATCTCCTGGACCTGCCCGCCATGGCGGGGGAGGGCGAGGGCCTGGGCGCGGCCTTCCTCGGGCGGCTGCGCGAGATGGACGCGCTGGCGGCGGTCCTCCGCGCCTTCGAGGACGAGGCGGTGCCGACCGAGGTCGGGGGCACGGATCCGGTCGCCCAGGCGGAGGAGCTGATGGTCGAGCTCACGCTGGCCGATTTCGAAGTCTTCGACCGGCGTCGGGATCGCATTGCCCGCGAGGCGTCTGCGGACCCCAAGAAACGCCCGGTGGCCGACGCCGTGGCGGAGGCGGCCGCCGTGCTCCAGGAGGGTGTACCGCTTCGCAGCAGGTCGTGGTCACAGGCCCAGCTGGCGGCGTTCAGCGACCTCGCACCGCTGACGCTCATGCCCGGCATCTGGATCGTCAACGTCGCCGAAGACGAGACCGGAGCGGCTGAGTTGGTGAAGGCCGTGCAGGCGGTCGTGCCAGAGGGAGACACGGTCGTGGCCATCTCGGCCCTCATCGAGGAGGAGGCGGCCCGACTCGAACCCGCCGATCGGGCAGAGCTGTACGAGGGCCTCGGCCTCGGACAGGGGGCGCTGGCAGCGGTGGTCCAGGCCGCCTACGAGGCGCTCGGATTGCTGAGCTTCTACACCGTCGGGCCCAAGGAGAGCCGGGCGTGGACCGTGCGCCGCGGAGCGAGCGCTCCCGAGGCGGCCGGCAAGATCCACACCGACCTCCAGCGCGGTTTCATTCGCGCCGAGGTCGCCTCGCTCGACGACGTGATCGCCCACGGCGGATGGGACGCCACCAAGGCAGCCTCCAAGCAGCAGCCATCCTTGATGCGGCTGGAGGGCAAGGATTACATCGTCCGCGACGACGACGTCCTGGTCGTCCGCTTCAGCGTCTAGCACTCGCCGCCCCTGCGGGCCGGCTTCGTGGTACCAGGTACTTGGTACCGAGTACTCGGTACTTAACTTTCACGATGCGTGGGGCCGATATTCACTCTGAGTGGCTGACACAGAGAGCAACGCACGCCGGACATGGCGGGAGAAGCGGATTGCGTATCTGGTGGAACAGATCGAGGCGGGAACGTACTCGGTCCCTGCGCTGGACGTCGCACACGCCATCCTGCATGGCCGCCCGAAGTGGGGTGACGATCCGCGCCTGGCAGGATCGGACGAGCCTCCGCTGATCGGGCTCGATCTGACCGCCGAGCCGGCCAGAGGCTGATCGCGTCGCCCGAAACCCTGAAAAGCACTCCGGAATACCACGAGGCTCCGGTAAGGGGGTCGAACCGGAGCCTCGTTTGCTCTTCTGCAAGAGCTGCAAAGGGGCATATTGCGGTGACGGCGCCAGGGTATCCGCCTCCCGCAACCCCTCCGCTGGTTTGGGGGGTGTACTCAGAACTGGACGTTCTGACTACGCGCAAAACACTAATGAGATTCCAAAATGGGGTCAAGCAGTTGACACACCTGTCATTCGACCACTCTCCGTGAACGTTTTCCCAGGTCAGCGGGGGTGCGCGGTGGACATCTCCCGCGCAGGCAATAGAGTCCGGCGAGCATGATCAGACCCTCTTCAGCGCACCGGAACGAGGTCCCTTGAACCCCTCTGGAACGGTCCATTCCCGCCCGTCAGCGGGCCACTTGGCCGGCATCGCGCTGCGCGGGTTCGCCATGGGATCGGCCGACGTGGTGCCCGGTGTCAGCGGCGGCACCGTGGCCTTCGTGACGGGAATCTACGAGCGCCTGGTGGCCACGATCAGTGCCGGATCGCGGGCTTTGGGTCGATTTCTGCGTGGCGATCTTTCTGGCGGAATCGTCGCCCTTCGCCAGGTCGAGTGGTGGTTTCTGACCACGCTGGTGGCCGGCGCAGCCGTGGCGGTCGTGACACTGGCACGGGTCATCGAAGACCTGCTCGCCAACCACCCGATCCGCATGGCGGCCCTGTTCCTCGGCCTGATCGCCGGAACGGTGGTCGTGGCGTGGGCCATGCTGCGTCGACCCGAGCCGCTCCACGGCGTGGTGGCGTGTGTGGTCGGCGTCGTGTCGTTCCTGGCCTTCGGGCTCCAGTCCTCGACCATCACAGACCCGACCCTGGTCACCTACCTCCTCGCCGGCATGCTGGCCATCTGCGCGTTCATCCTCCCGGGCGTGAGCGGTTCGTTCCTCCTCCTGTCGATCGGGATGTACCAATCGGTCCTCGGGGCGGTGAACGATCGGGACGTTTCCGTCATCGTGGTGTTCGGACTCGGCGCCGTCATCGGGCTGGCCGTGTTCTCTCGAGTCCTGGAGCGAATGCTGGCTCGCTACCACGATGTGGTGCTGGCGGCCCTCATCGGGCTCATGCTCGGCTCGTTCCGCATCCTCTGGCCGTGGCCCAACGGCTTGGGTGATGAGAACGGGGTGGGCGCCACCGTCCTGGGCGCGCCCTCGGGCGATGTCGCCTGGCCGATCGTGCTGGCCGTGGCCGGGGCGGTCGGTGTGATCGTCTTCGACCTGTGGGCGAAACGGAGGTCTCAGCCGGCGGCCTGACCCGAGTCGGGGTCGATGATCAGGCCGGAGACGTCGACCGCCTCGAAGGCGGATCCCGGAATGCCCTTCAGCTCGTTCAGCAGGTCGTTGTCCCACCGCTCGTCGGGGGCGCCCGAGACGAACCAGTCCGAGCCGTTGTCCGCGAGGATCAACCCGTACTCCTTGAAGGCAGTGAGGATCACCTGGATCTCCGGCGAGTAGCCAGAGATGTCGAAGTCGGCCCGCATGCGGAATCGCTGGCCCATCGGAGGGACATCGGGGTCGGTGATCGATGACGCCTCGTGCCGGGCCGGCCAAACGTAAGCGTCCTGGGTCTGGGCGGCCGTGAACCGGATCGCATGATCGATCACACCCGAGGCCACCTCGTCGTAGGTGATCAGGCCGGGATAGATGGGCAGGCCGGCGGCATCGGCCGAGGTCCATCCGTCCGGCCGCAGCGCGTTGGACGTGAGGTCGTAGACCGCTCCCGAGGCGGCGTCCCAGGAGCCATCGGGGTTCGGGTACGCGGAGAACAGCTCGTAGAGCATGCAGGCGTGCCGGTCGAGCACGATGACGTGACGATCGCCCGAGCTGCTCGGGCCGCCTTCGATCGGAGCATCGGCGGGCACCGGGTAGGGGCCGTCGTCCGACTCGCCGCCGTAGGCCGTCCAGACGATCTCGACCAGCGCCTGCTCGGCCGGCACCTCGACGAACGGGATGCCGATGGGGCTGTCGGACCCAGGAGGCCACACGCCCGAGCCGAAATCTGGATGCAGCGTGTCGGCCGTCCCGATCGAGGCGACGTAGGCGGCCGAGCGCGCATGCACCGGCTGGTCGTCCACCCGCCGGTTCCAGATGTTGTCGGCCGGCAAGATCGGGCACCGAGCCGGGGGCACGATGGGGGTGAGGTTCTCGGCGCGGGCGAGGAACGTCGCCATCTGGTCCCGCCGGATCGGGTCCAGAGGGCAGTACAGGGTCGGATCGGCCGAGTCACACCCGGTCGTGATCCCGGCCTCTGCCAGCCGCTCGATGTCGGCTTCGAACGGAGAGGTGTCGTCGTCGGCGAATCGATCGGATCCCGCCCCGTCGACATAGCCGTAGCCCCGCACCAGGAATGCGGCCATCTGACCCCGCGTCACCAGAGCCTGGGGGCAGTACTCACCCTGGACGGTGCACCCGAGGGTGATGCCTGCCTCGGCGAGCCGGTTGATGTCATCCTCGAAGATCGAGCCGTCGTCGTCGGTGAACCAGTCTTGCCCGGCGGCCGGCAGGCCCAGCGCCCGGTTCAGGAACGCGGCCATCTGGCCCCGCGTCACGGGGTCGCGCGGGCAGTAGTGATCGACGGTGCAACCGTTGGTGATGCCGGCCGCGGCGATCGCCTCGATGTTGCCTTCGTGCTGACCGCCGTCGTCGTCGACGAACGTGCCGCCGGGCGGCAACTCTCCGGCGAGACCGGGCGAGAGCGCAGCGGCGACGAGCGTCAATGCCAGGGCGGTCGGGAGCCAGAAACGCATGACAGGCGGTATCGGCAGGTGGCGGCGGATCTTCACGATCTGTCCTCAGGTCGCGTACTCGATGTCCGCCAGGCCGCACCCTACGAGAGGCAGCGGTGGAGCGCTAGCGTCGGCCCATGGACGACGCCACGACGGCGTGGCTGCTCGACGGCGATCCTGCGATTCGCTGGCAGGTGATGGAGGACCTGCTCGACGCTCCGGCCGACGACGTGGCGCGGGAACG
>JBPEXB010000333.1:0-3046 GCA_052032125.1 Acidimicrobiia bacterium | reverse complement strand
ACCACCTCTGCGGCGGTGAGCGCTTCCTCCAGCACGACCGCGCACCGCTCAGGATCGACCAACCGCAACGCCCCCGCCAGGCGGGAGAGCGCTTCGGCGCGGAGTCGTCCCTCCCCGACCCGGGTGAACAATTCGATGGCTTCCTCGAGGGGCGCCACCGCCCTGGCCGGCGAGTACTGGCGCAGCTGGAGCAGCGCCGCCTGGAGGAGGATCCGGCCACGGATCACGTCGTCACCGAGCGCCTCGCTCTTCGCCAGCGCGGCTTCACACAACGGCGCCGCCTCCAGGTAGCCCGAGCCGAAGGCGGCCCGAATGGCGGCCTCATCGGCCAGCACATCCCGGCGGGCGTCGTCGACCGCCAGCTCCCGAAGCCGGTCCACGACCTCGGACTCCTCGTCGTGACGTCCGGTGAACCCGAGTACGCGGCTCTGGAGCAACAGCATGTCGAACCGCAGCTGCTCGTCCTCGGTCAATTCGAGCACTCGCTGCGAGAGATCCAGTGCCGCCTGATTTGCGTAGGCGGCCGCTGATCGCCGAGCGGCCAGCACCAGGTACGGCACGGCTGCCTCGTGGTTGCCCGCCAGGTCGTGGTGGCGGCCCAACTCGGCGGCCCGCGCGTCGCGTTCCTGGACCCGCGACGCCTCGAAGATCTCCGCGGCGCGAGCGTGCAGTCGCCGCCGATGACGCTTGAGGCTGCTCCCGTAGGCGACATCCTGGGTGATGGCGTGCACGAAGGCATGACCGGTGCCCCTGGGGACGAGGAACCCGGCGTCCACGAGCTCGTCGATCGGTGCCGGCTCGTCGAGCATCGCCTGGAGAGTGGTCGAATCGAACGCCGGCCCGAGCACTGCGGCCGCCTGAAGACACCGCTTGGCGTGCTCGGGGAGTCGATCGACGCGGGCGGACACCACTCCCTGCACGGTGGCCGGCATCTCCGCAGGCACCAGCGCCGGATCGACCCTCCATCCGCCGGCCTCTCGGACCAGTGCGCCGGCATCGATCAGCGACCGCAGCAGCTCCTCGGTGAAGAACGGATTGCCTTCGGCCCGCTCGACGACCAGTCGGCCGAGCGCATCGGGTGCCTCCGCCGAGTCGAGCAACTCGCCCACCAGGTCCAGGCGGGCCCGGTCGTCGAGGGGATCGAGCTCGACCACCTCGGCCCCGAGACCGGCGGCGCCCGCCAGACCTTCTGGCCGGAGCGTCACGATCACCAGGATCGGATGCGAACCTGCCGCCGTCGAGAGCATCTCCAGCACGTCGAGCGTGGCCCGATCGGCCCAGTGGAGATCCTCGATGGCCAACGCGACCGGAGCGTGGTCGAGCACCACCCGCCGCATCGCCGCCATCAAGCGATCGCGCAACCCTTCGTCGGTGGGATCGAGCTCACCGTCGATGAGCACCCCGAGGTCGCCGGAGGCTCCGAGGTCTCGGACGACGGACGTGAGGGGTAAGAAGGGCGTGGTGGCGCCGAACGACACGGCGTGGCCCTGTACCCAGCGCACGCCGTCCAGGCGGCGACGAGCCTCGGCCAGCAGCCGCGATTTGCCCAGTCCTGCCTCGCCGACGATCGCCAGCACCGACCCGCGGCCGGACGCCAGCATGTCGCCGGCTGCTGTCAATCGCTCGAGCTCCCCCCGGCGGCCGACCAACGGGGCGCTGAGCCCGGCGACTCCGTGCACCGACCCACCGGCTTCCAGCGCCTCGAGCACCTCGAACAGAGGCTCCGGCTCGGGCTTGCCCTTCAGCTCGAACGACCCCGCCGGACGAAGGTCGAAATACGCATCGACGAGGGCGGCCGTCCCCGAGGAGACGAAGACCGCCCCCGGACGTGCCGCTGCCTCCACCCGCTGCGCCACGTTGACGGCGTCGCCGATCGCCGTGTAGTCCATACGCGCATCTGACCCGACGGTGCCGACCACGACGGTGCCGGTGTTGAGCCCGACTCTGGCCTCCAGCGGCACTCCCACGTCGGCGGCGTAGGCACTCGTGGCCTCCCGGATCTCGAGGGCCGCCAGCCCGGCCCGGCGGGGATCGTCCTCATGCACGAGCGGTGCTCCGAACAGCGCCAGCATGCCGTCACCGAGGAATTTGTCGACCGTCCCCTCGTACCGATGCACGGCTGCCACCCATCGAGCGAACAGACCGTTGAGCAGGTCGACGAGGTCTTCCGGATCGAGGTCGGAGGCCAGCTCCGTCGAGCCGACGACGTCGGCAAAGAGCACCGTCACCAGCTTGCGTTCGCCTTCCAGCGAAGCCCGTGATGAAACCGCCCGCTCGGCGAGGTGCCGGGGCAGCAGCGTCGAGAGGTCCGAAGCCGACATCGACGAAGAGTATCCGTTCCTGGCCTGGGGATTCGGCGGCTTAGCGGGCGCACCGTCCGGCCGACAGGCCTGATGCGAGATGCAACGTCTCACCAAGCTCCTCAAGACACCCCTCGTGGTGGGGGTCGTGATCGCCGGCCTGCTGGGAACGGGTCTGGTGGCCGCCGGCGTGCGCCGAGCATCGCAGGAAGACGAGCAGCGCTGGCTGTCCGATCGAGCCGAGGTCGTGCGGGAGCGTATCGAGTCGACGGTGCTCGACCTGACGCTCAGCGTCGAGGCCATCGCGGCGTTTCTCGAAGTCAGCCCGGAGATGGGTCAGGAGCGCTTCAGCGAATTCGTCTCTCGCCTCGACGAGCGGCTTGGGTTTGTCGGCATCGCCTACCTCGAACTGGTCGAGGAAGCGGACCTGGCAACGTACGAACAGCGGACGCGCGCCCGCATACCCGGCTTCCAGGTCTACGAGATCACCGCGGAGGGAGGGTCGAACGCCCGCCTCGGCGAGAGAGCCCAGTATTACCCCGTCGAGTTGTTCACCCCCGGCACCCTGCTGACTCGGGACCCTGCAGTGGAAGTGGGACCGCTCGGCATCGGTGCCGACGGCGGTTCGATCCCCGAGTTCCGCGAGAGCATCGAGCGTGCGCTGCGATCGGGCCGACCGGCGGTCTCCGACTTCATCGAGCCGCCGATCGACCAAGCGGGTCTCGGGGAGATCTTCATGATCGCCG
>JBPEXB010000332.1:0-5747 GCA_052032125.1 Acidimicrobiia bacterium | reverse complement strand
CGTTCCCGCGCCACGTCGTCGGCCGGAGCGTCGAGCAGGTCCTCCATCACCTGCCAGCGAATCGCAGGATCGCCGTCGAGCAGCCACGCCGTCGTGGCGTCGTCCATGGGCCGACGCTAGCTGTGTTGTCCAGCCACGTTGGTGGCGCGGCTGATGGGTGGGCCGCCGATGGCTGTGTGGTTGCGGTGATGGTTGTAGGTGTGGAGCCAGGGGGCAAGGGCGTCGGTGCGTTGGGTTTCTGACTGGTAGGGGCGGACGTAGGCCCATTCGTCGAGGAGGGTGCGGTTGAATCGTTCGACTTTGCCGTTGATGTGGGGTTGGCGGGGTGGGATTCGTATGTGGCGGATACCGGCTGCGGTGAGGGTGTCTGCGAAGAGGCGTGATCGGTAGCAGCCGCCGTTGTCGGTCATGACTGCTTCGGTGCTGATGCCGAGGGTTGCGAACCAGACGGAGGCCCGGTGCACGAACCCGGTGGCCGTTGCGGCTTTCTCGTCGTCGAGGACTTCGACGTAGGCCAGGCGGGTGTGGTCATCGACGGCCGCATGGATGTAGCCATAGCCGGGGCTGGGACGGCTGCGAAGGCCCTTGCGGGTGCGATCGAACTTCCATCCTCCGCCGTCGGGGATCCTGCCCAGTTTCTTGATGTCGACGTGGATCAGCTCCCCTGGCCGGGACTTCTCGTAGCGGCGGATCACCTTGCCGGTGGGCCGATCTAACCAGCGCAGCCGGTTCAGTCCATGACGAAGGAGAACTCGATGCACCGTCGACGCCGGCATCCCCAGCAGCATCCCGATCCGGGCCGGACCCAGCTTGCGGCTCCGGCGCAGCTCGATGATCTGGGCCTCGACATGCTGAGGAGTGCGGTGGGGACACGACCGAGGCCGAGACGATCGATCCACCAGCCCCGCCTCGCCCTCGGCCTGGTAGCGGCGCCACCACCGATACGCAGTAGTGCGACTGATTCCCATCTCGGCGGCCACATGCGCCGGCGGACGGCCAGAAGCGATCCGCTCACACAGAATGCGACGGCCTTCAGGCGTGAGGCGAGCGTTACCGTGCACGACGAGCCTCCTTCGGTTGAGTGATGCGTGCAAACACCACACAACCAGGGAGGCTCACCCCTCAACTGTCAACAACCTCCATGGACAACACAGCTAGCCGACGGGATCGGTACTGAGTACTCAGTACTCAGTACTCAGTACTCGGTACTTCCTCTTGCCGAAAGCCCCTTCCGCGCGGGGACCTTGCTGCGGTACGTTCCGCAGCAGGAGGTGGTGGCATGGCAGTGCGCAAGGGCATGCGAGTCCAGGAGCTCACGAAGAAGGTCGGACGTCACCCCCGCGCCGGGACGGTCGTCGACATCCGAGGCTCCAACGTCGAGGTGAAGTGGGACGACGGACGGACGACCACCCTGTCCGGTGCCTACCTGGTCCCCGAACGCCGCGAGAAGACCACGATCCGCTGAGGGGACCGTCCCTGAGCGCTCGCCACCATGCTCCCCCTCGGGGGGAGCAGCGGCTCCCGACGTGCACGACGGGGAACGCCACGAAGCCGCATGGGGGCCTTCAGCCCACGTACCCAGTACTCGGTACCCAGTCCTGGTGGAACGCGCTCAAATTTGAGTCGCAACGACTCAAATTTGATGGCATAATATCCCCCAGATCCGCGTTGACGTTTGAAAGACCTCCAGGGAGGGAACCTCTTCCGCATGGACATCAGCAGATTCACTCAGAAGTCCCAGCAGGCGCTGATCGCCGCCAAGGAGTCGGCGGCGGCGCGCCACCACCAGCTCGTGGAGCCGGCGCACGTGCTGGAAGCGCTGCTCGGGCAGCCGGACACCGTCGTGTTCCCGCTGCTGGCCCGCCTCGGCGCCCAGCCGCCCACCGTACGCGCTCGTCTGACGCCGCTCCTGGACGCCATCCCCCAGGTGTACGGCGGTGCCGAGACGGCGTTCTCGACCGACACGACCGACGTGCTCGAAGGCGCCCAGAAGGAGATGGCCGACGCCGGCGACAGCTACACGTCCGTCGAACACCTCCTGCTGGCGATGGCCGCCTCCAAGACCGGCGTCGGCGATCTGCTGCGCACTCTCGGCCTCACCCGCCAGGCCCTCCTCGATGCCCTCACCGAGGTGCGGGGCTCGCGGCGAGTCACCACCGACACTCCTGAGTCGACCCTCGAGGCCCTCGAGCAGTTCGGACGCGACCTGGTGGCTCAGGCGGCGGAGGGCAAGCTCGATCCGGTCATCGGGCGAGACGAGGAGATCCGGCGTGTGATCCAGGTGCTGAGCCGCCGGACCAAGAACAACCCGGTCCTCATCGGCGAGCCGGGGGTCGGCAAGACCGCCATCGCCGAGGGCCTCGCACAGCGCATCGTCGATGGTGACGTCCCCGAGGGACTCAAGAACAAGCGGCTCATCGCGCTCGACCTGGGGGCGATGGTGGCCGGCGCCAAGTACCGCGGTGAGTTCGAGGAGCGCCTCAAGGCGACCCTCGACGAGATCACCGCCGCCGAAGGCGGGATCATCACCTTCATCGACGAGATGCACACGATCGTCGGCGCCGGTGCCGCCGAGGGCTCGATGGACGCCTCCAACATGCTCAAGCCGCTGCTGGCGAGGGGCGAGTTGCGGATGATCGGCGCCACCACGCTGGACGAGTACCGCAAGCACGTCGAGAAGGACGCCGCGCTGGAGCGCCGCTTCCAGCCGGTCATGGTCGAGCCACCGACCGTGGACGACACGATCGGGATCCTGCGCGGCCTCAAGGAGCGCTACGAGGTCCATCACGGCGTCCGCATCCAGGACAGCGCCATCATCGCGGCGGCGGTGTTGTCGGATCGCTACATCACCTCGCGCCATCTCCCCGACAAGGCCATCGACCTGATCGACGAGTCGGCCTCTCGGCTGCGTATCGAGATCGACTCGATGCCGGAGGAGATCGACACGCTCACGCGTCGCCAGCGACAGCTGGAGATCGAGAAGAACGCCCTCCAGAAGGAGTCGGATGCGGCCTCGCAGGCGCGCCTGGACGCGGTCGACGAGGAGCTCGCCGAGCTGGCCGAGGAGCTTGACCGGCTCACCGCCCACTGGCAGCTCGAGAAGGACCAGATCGAGGCCATCCGGACCGCCAAGCAGAGGATCGAGGACATCAAGAAGGAGGCAGAGCGCGCCGAGCGCGCCGGCGACCTCCAGCGCGCCGCGGAACTCCAGTACGGCGAGCTGCCGACCATCGAGTCCGAACTGGCCGATCGCGAGCACACGCTCGACGAGCTCCAGGCCTCCATGTCCATGCTCAGCGAAGAGGTGTCCGAAGAGGATGTCGCCTCGGTGGTCAGCCGCTGGACCGGAGTCCCGGTGTCACGGCTGATGGAGGGCGAGGTCGAGAAGCTCATCCGGCTGGAGGATCACCTGCACGAGCGGGTGATCGGCCAGAACGAGGCCGTCGACTCGGTGGCCAATGCCATCCGACGCTCCCGGTCCGGCCTGTCGGATCCTCACCGACCCATCGGATCGTTCCTGTTCCTGGGTCCGACCGGCGTCGGCAAGACCGAGCTCGCCAAGTCGCTCGCCGAGTTCATGTTCGACGACGAGCGGGCGATGGTCCGCATCGACATGTCCGAGTACATGGAGAAGCACGCCGTCAGTCGCCTGCTCGGTGCCCCGCCCGGGTACGTCGGATACGACGAAGGCGGCCAACTCACCGAGGCGGTCCGCCGTCGTCCCTACAGCGTGATCCTGCTCGACGAGGTCGAGAAGGCCCACCCCGACGTGTTCAACACGCTCCTGCAGGTGCTCGACGACGGGCGCCTGACCGACGGCCAGGGCCGGACGGTCGACTTCACCAACACGGTGCTGATCATGACCTCCAACCTCGGCTCGGAGCTCATCGACCCGGACCTGCCCGACGAGGCGGTGCGGCCGAAGGTGATGAACGTCGTGAAGGTGCACTTCCGCCCCGAGTTCTTGAACCGGGTCGACGACATCGTCGTGTTCAAGCGGCTCAGCGAGGACGACCTCCGCCAGATCGTGGATCTCCAGTTCCGCCAGATCGTCGACCGGCTGGCCGGACGTGACATCGCCATCGAGCTGTCCGACGAGGCTGCCGGTTGGCTGGCCAAGGAGGGGTTCGATCCCGCCTACGGCGCCCGGCCGCTCAAGCGGCTCATCCAGACGACGGTGGTCGACCCGCTGGCCCTGGCGGTCCTGGAGGGCCGCTTCCAGGCCGGCGATGAGGTAGAGGTCGTCGTCGAGGGAGACGGACTGAGCCTGCGCTGACCGTCCACCGTCAAGGATCGGACCGGCTCCTGCCGATACGTCCGTATGGACGATCAGACTCAGGCAAACCAGCTCATCGAGAAGGCCAACGCACTCCACGCGGCGGGGCGGGGGGTGGCGGCGGTACCCCTGTACCAGGAGGCCGCATCGCTCTTCGCCCCGTACGCCTCCTTCAATCTGGTGGCGGCGGACATCCTCATGGAGTACGACCAGTGGGAGGACGCCGCCCGCGCCTACCAGGGCGTCCTCGACGAGCACCCCGACCACGACCAGGCTCGCGCCGGCCTCGCCGCGGCGAACCGCAAACTCGGCAAGAAGACCAAGCGCGGTCTCTTCCGCAGGGGCTGACCACCCGCCCACCGAGCGGTAGCGTGAGTGGCCATGTTCCGCTTCCTCTCGCTGTTCGCAAGCGTGAGCCTGCTCGCGGCCGCCTGTGGCAGCGACGCCGGGGCCACCTCCTCGACGACGGTGGCCACGACGGCCGCCACGACCCTGTCGACGAACAGCGCCACGACCACGGTCCCGGCCAGCACAGCCCCGTCCAGCACGGACGCCACCTCCACCACCGGCGCGACCACGACCTCGACCACCGTTGCTGCGACGAGCACCACCCTGCTCGACCTGGACAACCCGCTGCCGACGCTGGCCGACGGCCGGCCGGCCACCTTCATCGGAGTGACCGAGGACTACGAGGCGGTGGAGGTCGACACGGCCAGCGGTGAGATCCTCCGCGTCATCGGCCAGACGGGATCGCCCGCCGACTTCACCGACGACCAGGAGATCTCACCGAACGTCATCGTCGGAGCCTGGCGCACGGCCGACGGCTCGGTGCTGGCGCTCTCGGACTGTTGCGAGCCAGCCGCCGGCTACATGATGTACGTCGCCGACGGCGAGACACTGCCGGCCGAGTGGACGGAGCGCGTGATCACCGATGGCTGGACGGCCTCGCCATCGCCGACCGGCAACAGATTCGCCCGGCTCGGCTACTTCATCGGGGTGTTCACGGCGCTGCCCGAGCCGATGGACGAGGTGTGGATCGACGTCGGCCAGGAGGCAGCCAACTTCGCCAGCGGACGGGTGGCGTGGAATCGGGACGAAACCGCCCTGTATTGGATCGGTGGAGGGCCGGGCCAGGCGACGTTGAACCGCATCGACCTGACGAGCGAACCGGTGGCCTCGAGTCCGGTCGGCGTCCTCGAGTTCGTCGGTGGCGGCCAGTGGGTGGACGGGGTCGCCATGCAGGCGTCGGGGAACCTGGTCGCCTTCGTCCACCAGACCAACAACGGCGACTTCGTCGACACCGACGGTGTCGTGTTCACGACCGACGGCGACCTGATCGCCACCTTCCCGGTCGAGGTGGGCAGCACCTTCGGCGGGTACGAGCCCACCGGCAGGTTCCTCATCTACGTCGACCGAGAAGGGATCGTTCGCTGGCAGGGTCGGGGGGAGTCGGGCGTACTGGCGGACGGCT
>JBPEXB010000331.1:0-4470 GCA_052032125.1 Acidimicrobiia bacterium | reverse complement strand
CGCCATCACCCTCGGGGTGTCGATCGTCGACGGGTCGTGGGACCTGGCCGCAGCCGTTGTCGCCGGGATCGCCACGTTCCTCGCCTGGGCCGTGACCCGGGAGCTCGATCCCGATCGTCCGGTGGCCGCCGACCTGGCCATGGTGGTGGCGCTGATCGCCACCTTCTTCGGCTCGCCATCGCTGGGCGCCGTCGGCGTCGCGCTGATCGCCCTGCGCATGGTGGCCGGGACCGTCGGACGCAAGCTCTTCCGTACCGACCTCGTCGTGCTCATCGCAGCCGCCGTCTACGCCGGGACCCAGGGCATCGCCTGGGCGGCCGGGCTCGCGTTGCTCGGGGCGGTGCTGCGTCGCAGTGATGTCTCCCGCTGGGCAGCCGCCGCGGTGGGGGTCGCGGGGTTCACCGCGGCCGTCGTCGCGACTCCCGTCGTCGAGTTCGCCCCGACCACCGCCACCATGCTCCTCACGGCCGTTGCCGCGCTGGCGGCCCTGGGGCAACCTGGCCAGGTGTCCTCCGCCACCGACGCCGGGGAAACGACCATCCAGACCCACGACGTGCGGATGGCCCGCCTCACCGCCGCCTCGATCATCGTCGGAGCCGCAGCCCTCGTGCCCGGCGCAGGTTGGGCACTCGCCCCGATCACCGCTGCCCTGGTGGGCACTGCCCTGCCGTCGATCCAGCGGACCCTCGCCGGGTAGCCACGCACTCAGTCGCCGGACGGGGCGGGCCGGCCGCACCCGCACCGTCCAGAGCAACCCCCATTGCTCGACCCTTCATGCCCGCTCCCGGCGATCGGTGACGAGATTTCGCGTCACCTCCGTGTTCGGCCGGGCGTACTTCCTCCATGCAGACCCCATCTGCGCGAAGGTTGAAGCCATGACGACCGGCGACGCTCGATTCGTCTCGCTCTACGAGCGGCACTACTCGAGCATCCGCGCCTATTGCCGGAGACGAACCCGTCCTGACAGGGTCGACGACGCCGTCGCCGAGACCTTTCTGACGGCCTGGCGCAAGATCGACGATGTCCCGGCGGGCGACGAAGCGCTGCCGTGGCTCTACGCAGTCGCCTACCGGGTGCTCGGCCACCAATGGCGCGGGCTCTCTCGCCAGTCGAAGCTCACCGATCGGCTCGCCCAGGTCGGGCACGACACGCCGTCGAGCCCTCCACCCGACCAGTACGTGGTGGCCCGCCAGGAGTCTCGCCAGGTCCTGGAGGCGCTCGCCCGACTCAAGCCCGCCGACCAGGAGCTGCTCCGGCTGACGACCTGGGAAGAGCTCGCCCATCGTGACATCGCCACGGTGCTCGGCATCTCCGTCGACGCCGTCAAACAACGAGCTGCCCGAGCGCGGCGAAGCCTTGCTCGCGAGTACGAGCGGCTCGATCGACAGAGAACGCATGCCCCCGCTGCTCAGAAAGGAGGTGCGCGATGAACTCCGATGTGATCGCCTTGCTCGCCGAGGCCAACCCTGTGCCAGAGCCGGCCACCGACGCACCGGCGCTCGATGCGCTCGCGTACCTCGCCCTCCTCGAGGAACGGAGCAGCACCATGACCATGCTCGACATCGAGCCCAGGACCGAACCGCCCCGCCGCCGGCCCCCCTGGACGGTGGCGGCAGCCGCCGCCGTCGCCGTGCTGGTGATCGGGGTGGCGATCGCGCTGGCCAACAGGGGCAACGATCCCGAGCCACCCGCAACCACGACGTCCACCACGACCACCACGGCGCCGACGACGACCACCGTGGCGGACTCGACCACGACGACAACGGCCGTCTCGAGAGGCGAGGCCCAGGCCGGCCTGGCCATCTCGATCGCCTACCTGGAGGCGGCGGCCAACGGCGACGTCGCCAGCATCGAGGAACTCGCCATCGAGGGCCAGGTCCAGGGCTTCATCGCCGGATCCTTCGAGACTCTGCGCTCCGAGATGGCATGGCGCGAGGCGGTCGGCTGGACCGTCGTCCCTGACGAGTGCTCGGTCGCCGACCCCAGCCCGGTCAACACCCGAATTCAGTGTTCGGTGACCCACCAGCTCAGCTGGGCGACGGCCCTGGAGGCAGGTCCGTTCGAGGGCGAGTACTTCCTCCGGGTGCATCACCCAGGAGACCGGTACGTCGGCCGTGACATCACGATCACCACCGTCACGGAGGTGGTGACACGGATCACCGACGAGCAACGCGTCCTCGAGGAGGCGTGGCTCCCGTTCCTGGCGTGGCTCGACGAGCAGTACCCCGAGTCGGTCGACGCCATGCTCAACGACCAGCTCACCCTGCCGTACTGGTTCGGCGAGACCCAACCGGTGCCTCGGTTGAGCCCGGAGTCGATCGAGCTGTGGCGTCAGTACACCGAGGAGTTCGTCGCCGAGTTCGGCTCGTAGGTCGCTAGCGGATCCCGGTGTCGTAGGGGACGAGCACGTCGAGCCAGGCTCCGGCCGGCACGACGACCTCGAACGGCGCCGGGGTCCCCAGCAACCCTTCGTAGGGCTGCGGCGTGAAGAGGTAGGTGCCCGGAGCCAGCTCGACGCTGAACGTCCCGTCCTCCCCCGTGACGACGACCATGGGCTTGGTTCCCGGCTCGGTGGTGATGTGGATCTCGGCACTCGCCACCGGCTGGTCGGCGCATTCCGGCCTGGGTGGGTCGGTCTCGACCGGGCACTGCGGACCGGCCAGCGCCACGCCGGCCACGACGCCCACCGCCTCGGGCGGCTCGGGAGCGGACAACGGTTCCACTCCGATGATGCTGAAGGCCAGGCCTCCGTCGACGGCGACCGCTTCGGGATCGATGAGCACCAGCGTCGGATACCCGAGCACCTCGTCGTACGTCACATCGACATCGGTGCCGAGGTCGATCCAGACTCGGATCAGCTCGAAGGCGGCGTCCACCGTGGCGGCTGGCATCTCGGCCGCATCGACCGACACGCCGTCGACCATGCGGACCGCCTCGGCGAACCGACCGTCGAGGACCGTCACCTGGAACGGACCGGTCCGCTCGGCCGGGCATTCGCAGTGATGCGTGATCGTGAAGGAGTAGTCCGTCGGGTGCATCGCCCGCCAGCGATCTGCTGCCTCTTGCCACACCTCGAGATCATCGATCGACGGCTCATCGACGACCGGCTCGACGGGGCCGATCACGTCGAGGGTGACGATGATCGTGAACGCGCCGTCGAAGCCGTCGGCGTCCAGCGAGTCGGCGTCGATGCGAACCCAGCGTGGATAGCCGAGCTCCGGGTCCATCCGAACCTCGACGTCCAGGATGCCCTCATCGATGAGATCCTCCGTCCCGGTGAACCACTCCTCGAGATCGTCGAACGTCCGGTCCATGGTGGTGGGCGACAAGGGGCTGTCCTCAGCGAGCTCGTCGAGCGGGAGGACTTCGTCGACCCGGCCGTCGCGCACGATCACATCGAAGGTGCCGCCCTCCGGGCATGTGCAGTCGGCGCGCATGAGATAGCGGTAGTGATCGAGGTTCTGCGCCTCCCAGATGCGACGGAACTCGCGCAACTCGTCGAGGGACTCCACGACGGGCATCGCCCGCGGGTCGCCGAGCCGGAGATCCAGGTCGATCTCTCCGTCGCCATCGAGGTCGACGACCAGCCGCGTCGGATGGCCCAGCTCCGGGTGGTACTCGACCTCGACCACCGACCCTCGTCGCAACGACTCCTCGATCGTGGCGAAGAGCTCCTCGACGGTCATCTGCGGGCTGGACAGCGACACGACCTCGCCCGAGCGAACGGCCAGCGTCTGCTCCGCACACCCGTCGCAGCTGTCGGCGTACGACAGCGTGTAGTCGGCGGGCGCACTCGCCGCCCACCGGCTCCTGGCGGAGGCCAGGGCGGCGGCCGCCGACTCCGATGGCGGCGTGGTCGAGACTGTCGTGGACGATGGGCTCACGTCGAGCTCGGTGGTGGCGCAGGCCGCCAGCCAGAGCGCCGCGATCAGCAGCAGGGCGATCCGTCTCATGTGAGAGAGACGCCACGGAGCGTGGTCGTGGTTCCCATCTTCTCGGGATCGGCCGCTCTGAGCGCCGTGTTGAGCGCGCTCAGATCAGCAGGTCGACGTCCGCCGGATCGACACGCGCCAGGCCATCGATGCCATCGAAGCCACGGTCCGGGGAGACGATGACATCGATACGCGATTCGAGACACGTCGCGGCGTGAACGAGGTCACGAGCTGACAACGACGGGTGCTCAGCGATCATCTCGGTCATCCTGCGCATCACGGCGTCGGTGATCGGCAACACGGGCGCGAACAGGTCGAGGGATGACTCCGCCATCGCCACGCCGCGCGCCCGGTCGTCGATCGCCGTGAAACGGTGGTGGATCTCCTGGATCACCTCTACGGAGGTGACGGCGTCGAGCCGGCCCTCGACCGCCGCGGAGAGCAGACGTCGACTCGGCTCGCGCAATCGGTGCGGAGCGCCTCCTGCGTACATGATCAGCGCCGTGTCCACGAAGACGCTCACGAGACCTCGCCGAGC
>JBPEXB010000330.1:0-2561 GCA_052032125.1 Acidimicrobiia bacterium | reverse complement strand
GATGACGAGGGTGGTGCTCACACCGGCTCCTGGCGATCGACCGTCAGGTCCAGGAAATGGGTAGCGCACGAGATGCACGGGTCGTAGTTGCGGATCGCCTGTTCGAGCTGCCACTGGAGCTCGTCGTCGGGGAGGGTGGCCCGTCCCGGCACATAGGCACGGAGGTCGTCTTCGATGCTGCGCTGGTTCTGGGAGGTGGGCGGCACGATGTGGGCGTCCACGATGTGCCCGGTCTCGGAGATCTCGTAGCGGTGGTAGAGCAGGCCGCGAGGCGCTTCCGAGGCCCCGTGTCCGATGCGACCGTGCGGCCTCACGTCCACGGCGGGAACCTCAGGCATGCGGTAGGCCTCGATCAAGCGGAGGATCTCCTCGCAGGCGTAGACCATCTCCACCGCTCTGACGACGATGCTGGTGAACGGGTTGGTGCACACCGGGCCAAGACCTGCTGCGTCCGCTGCCTGGCGGGCGGCGGGCGTGAGCTGCTCGCCATTCAGGCTGTAGCGCGCCATCGGCCCGACGTGATAGGCGCCGCGCTCCTTCACGGTTGCGTGAAGGGCGTTCGACCACGGCACGTGGCTCTCTTCGAAGTGGTCCGGCCACGCCTCGACCGGGATGTCGATGCCGCGATTGGACACGATACGGCCGCGATCGATGGCGTATTCGTCCGGATGGCGCATCGCCACGAATTCGTAGTCCCGCTCGAAGGTCGGGAACGGGAAGGCGGCCACCCAGGCGACCGTGTCGAGGGCGGCTTCGAGTGCCCACTCCAGCTCGGGGACGACGGCCTCCAACTCCGCACGACTGGGGAGGCGGTAGAACCCGCCGACCCGGACGTTGATCGGGTGGATCTCGCGCCCTCCGAGGAGCGTCATCAGGTCGTTTCCGACCTTCTTCAGCCGCAGACCGGCGGCGACCTGGTCGGGGAAGTCCGCTGCCATGGCGATGCCGGATGGATAGCCGAGGAAATCGGGGGCGTGGAGGAAATAGACGTGCAGGCCGTGGCTCTCGATCCACTCCGCGCAATAGAGCATGCGACGGAGCGACCGCAGGTTGGCGTCGAGGTCGACGCCGGCGGCATGCTCCATCGCGTTGCAGGCGCTCGTCTGGTACGCGACCGGGCAGATGCCGCAGATCCGTGCCGTGATGTCGGGAGCCTCGGCGAACCGCCTGCCTCGCAGGAACGCCTCGAAGAACCGGGGAGGCTCGAAGATCTTGAACTGGAGGTCGAGGACCTGATCGCCGGCGAGTCGGAGGTACATCGCCCCTTCGCCCTCCACCCGGGCGAGGTAGTCGACCGCGATCTCTCGTTCATCCGCCATGAGCAGCAGCCGCCTCTCGGAACTCGGGGGCATGTCCGTTGAACGACCGCAGCGCCAGCACCAGGTCGTCGGCCGTCACCCCGAGCGCTTGCCACTGTGCCGCCAGCGCCGCCACGTTGGGGCGGTCCGATGGTCCGAAACACCCGTAGCACCCGCGGTGGTAGGCGGGGCAGAGGGCGTTGCAGCCTGCGTGGGTGATCGGGCCCATGCAGGGGATTCCCTCCGCCACCATCACGCACGGCGTGCCGCGCCGCTTGCACTCGGTGCAGACAGAGTCGCCAGAGATCGCCGGTCGGCGGCGCCCGGCGAACGCGTCGATCACTTCGAGGAGCTGCGTCTTCGAGATCGGGCAGCCGCGCAGCTCGAAGTCCACCGGCACGTGCTCGGCGATCGGCGTGGAGGTCGCCAGCGTGTCGATGAACTCGGGATGGGCGTAGACGATCGAGAGGAACTCGTCGACGTCGGCTGAGTTTCGCAGCGCCTGGATGCCGCCGGCCGTGGCGCAGGCGCCGATCGTGATCAAGGTCTCGCTGATCTCCCGCACCTGATGGATGCGCCGGCCATCATGGGCGGTGGTGATCGACCCCTCGACGAGCGAGATGTCGTAGCGGCCCTCGATCTCGCCGTGCGTCGCCTCGGGGAAGTAGGCGATGTCGAGCGTCTCGGCGATGGTGAGCAGCTGGTCCTCGCAGTCGAGGAGGGTCAGCTGGCAACCGTCGCACGAGGCGAACTTCCAGACCGCCAGGCGAGGCTTGGTCGTCACAGCTCGTCCACCCCGAGTCGGGCCGCCACGGCTGCGTAGGGCAGCACCGGCCCGTCTTTGCAGACGAAATCAGGGCCGAACTGGCAATGCCCGCAGAACCCGATGGCGCACTGCATGTTTCGCTCGAGGCTGATCGCCACCCGGTCGAGGGCGACCCCGGAGTCCCGGAGCCGGCGCGCCACCACGTTCATCATGATCTCGGGACCGCACACCATCGCGCGCGTGGTCGGCGGGTCGAACGCGACACGGTCGAACAAGGTGGTGACGAGGCCGACGTCGCCCCTCCAGGACGGGGCGGAGCGATCAACGGTCACCTCGACCTCGATGTCGAAGCGGGAGCGCCATTCGTGCAGTTCCGGTTCATACAGGAGATCGCCGGGCGATCGAGCGCCGTAGACCAGCGACAGGGCGCCGAACCGCTCGCGTCTCGCCAACACGTCGCGGACCACTGCCCGCAGCGGGGCGAGGCCGATACCTCC
>JBPEXB010000033.1:0-1772 GCA_052032125.1 Acidimicrobiia bacterium | reverse complement strand
GCCCGTTCTGCTCGGCCTTGACGCGGAGGTCGTGCGGGTTGCTGGCGGCGGCGAGGGCGGTCTGGAAGCTGATGTCGCCGTCCTTGAACAGCTTGAGGATCGCCTGGTCGAAGGTCTGCATGCCGTAGAACTCCGACTCCTTGATGACGTCCTCCAGCGTGTGGGTCTGGGACTCGTCGACGATTCGATCGAACACGCGGCCGTTCATGGTCAGGGCCTCGACGGCGGGGACCCGGCCCTCGCCGTCCACCTTCTCCATGAGACGCTGGCTGACGATGCCCTTCAGCGCACCGGCAAGCTGGAGACGGGTCTGCTTCTGCTGGTACGGAGGGAAGAAGTCGATGATCCGGTTGATGGTCTCGGTGGCGTCGATCGTGTGCAGCGTGGACAGCACCAGGTGGCCGGTCTCGGCGGCCTGCAGAGCGGCTCGCACGGTCTCGGCATCACGCATCTCGCCGATGAGGATCACGTCGGGGTCCTGGCGAAGCACGCGCTTGAGAGCCTCGTCGAAGCTCTGGGTGTCCATGCCGATCTCACGCTGGCTGACGATGGCCTTCTTGTCGGCGTGGAGCACCTCGATCGGGTCCTCGATCGTGATGATGTTCACGGCGCGGTACGTGTTGATGTAGTCGATCATGGCGGCCAGCGTCGTGGTCTTGCCGGAGCCCGTCGGGCCGGTGACGAGGATCAGGCCCCGCTGCTCCATCGACAGCTTCTCGAGCACGGGCGGGAGGCCGAGGTCGTGGAAGCCCATCATCGAGTTCTCCACCCTCCGCAGCACGAGGCCCACCGAGCCGCGCTGGCGGAAGACGTTGACGCGGAAGCGGCCCAGCTCGGCCTTGCCGTAGGCGAAGTCGGCCTCGCCCGCGTCGCGGAATTCCTTGGCGCCCTTCTGGGTGAAGATGCTCTCGGCGTAGGCCTCGGTGTCCTGGGGCGTCAGCGTGTGCAGGTTGGTGGGGTGGAGGTCCCCATCGATGCGCATCACCGGCGGCGAGCCGACCTTGAGATGCAGGTCGGACGCGCCGACTTCCACCATCTTGGTCAACAGGTCGTCAAGGGGTGCCGCCATCAGAATGCCTCACTCACAGTGGTATTTTGCGTCTCCGTGGAGACGTATCGGCACGGAGGGTGGGATTCCTTAGGTTTCGCTAGCTCAGGCCCCAGACGGTGGCCGCCGAGCCCCGGGCGGCTCCCAGGATCTCGAACGCCCGGGGTGGCGAGCTGAATCGATGCGGCTCGTCCGCCACGGCGACACCGGCGCATCCGGCCAGCGTGGCCGACACCGAGGCGGTGATGCCGTCCAGGTCGTACCCGCCCTCCAGGAAGAAGATCGTGCGGTCGGAAGCGACGACCTCACCCAACCGCTGCGACATGAAGGCGTAGTCGGAGGGCAGTAATCGGAGCTCTGCGAGCGGGTCGCCTGCGAAGGCGTCGTATCCGGCGCTGACGAGCACCCAGGTCGGAGCGAAGGCCTGCAACACCGGCACCACGAGATCGTCGAACGCCGCCCGGTACAGATCACCGGCGGTGCCTGCCGGCACCGGGATGTCGAGCGTGGTCCGGCCGGCCTCTCCCGCCGACATGTCCACGAGCCAACCGGTGCCCGGATAGAACGGGTACTGATGGAGCGACAGGTAGAACACATCGGGGTCAGCGGCGAGCATCTCCTCGGTGCCGTTGCCGTGATGCACGTCCCAGTCGACGATCGCCACCCGCTCGCCTCGATCGGTGAGTAGGCGGGCGGCGATGGCGATGTTGTTGAAGAGGCAGAA
>JBPEXB010000329.1:0-1797 GCA_052032125.1 Acidimicrobiia bacterium | reverse complement strand
ACGCCGGTGAGCAGCAGTGGGGTGATCACGAAGCCGCCCATGTAGGCGAAGTTCGTGAAGACCTGCGTGAGGATCGGGACCGAGAAGTTGCGCCGCCGGAGATAGTCGAGCGGCAACAACGGGTGTGAGGTCGTCGCCTCGATGCGCACGAACACCCAGGTCATCACCGGTGCGATGGCGAAGCCGCCGAGCACGATCGGTGACGTCCAGCCGAGCACCGGGCCCCGGTTGACGGCGAAGAGGAACGAGGTGGCGGCGACGGCGAGGGCGGCGGCACCGGCGACGTCGAAGCGCACCGTGGTGATGCGCTCCGTCTCGGGCAGCACCGCGATCGCGAGGAGGAGACCGGCGATCGTGAGCGGCACCTGGCCGGCGAAGATCCACCGCCAGCCGAACGCCTCGACGATCGGTCCGCCGGCGACGACGCCGATGACCGGCCCGCCGGCGGCGACCATCGACCAGTACCCCATGGCCTGCGCCCGTCGGTTCCTCGGGAACAGCCGGTTGATCAGCGCGAGCGACGTCGGGCCGACGGCCGCACCGGTCGCCGCGCCCAGGACGCGGAACGCCAGCAGGCTGCCGGCGTTGGGGGCGATCGCCGTGAGCGCGGCGAAGACGATCACGAAGGTCATCGACCACGCGTAGACCCGGCGCTGCCCCCGCAGGTCGCCCAACTTCCCGGCGCTCGGGCCGAAGACGGCGAAGGCCAGGATCGGCCCGGTGACGAGCCAGGTGAGCGTCGACTCGTCGCTGCCGAGGTCTTCGGCGATGCGGGGGATCGAGACCGAGAGGATCGTGATCGTGAAGCCGACGCTGAAGAGCCCGAACAGCACCGTGCACAGCACGAGCCACGGGTACTTCGGGGACTGCTGGAGCCGCCCCTGGAGTCGCTCCCGGAAGAGCACCGGCCACGCGAAGACCGCGACCTCGTCGGCTCCCGGCGCGTCGATGCTCAGTTCATCGAGGTGATCGCGGGCGCCGGACATGGGCCCGACGCTACGTCGCTCGACGGGCGCCGCCCCAGACGTGACGTGCCGCCCGGATACGACGCGCAGCCCGGATACGACGTGCTGCCCGGATACGACGCCGGACCGACCCTGGAGGGACGGCCGCCTCTTCGCGGTGGCTGGGGATCACCGCGTCCGGCAGACCGTCCCACCGGGATCGGCCCGATGTGCGATCGATGTTACCCGCCTCCAGCGGCGGTTCCAGACGGGCGCTGCCGTCACGCGCCCTTCGCGGTGAGTGTCGGGAATTTCTCCGCGAGGTCGGCCAACGTCCAGCGTCCCTCACGCTCGAGGCCGTACTCGAAGCGCCACCCCTCCATCAGTCGGATGCTCCCGCCCTGCACGAAGATCGTCCTGCCGGTCACGGTCGATCCGGCGAGCGCGAGGTGCGCGACGACCGGCGAGACGTTCTCGGGGTTCCACACGTCGAAGCCCCGTCCGTCGTCCGGCGGGGCGACCATCTCGGTGAGGCCCGGCGTGGTCTCGGTGAGTCGGGTGCGGGCGGCCGGCACGATGCAGTTGGAGCGCACGCCGTACCGGCCGAGCTCCTGGGCGCAGATGCCGGAGAACGACGCGATACCGGCCTTGGCGGCCCCGTAGTTGGTCTGACCCGGGTTGCCGAGCAACCCGGAGGTCGAGGACGTGTGGATCACGCAGGCGTCGCGCGGGGTCCCGGCCTTGGACTGCTCGCGCCAGTAGGCGGCGGCGAACCGGGTCGGCACGAAGTGCCCCTTGAGGTGGACGGTGGTGACCTCGTCCCACTCGTCCTCGGTCATGTTGACCAGCGCTC
>JBPEXB010000328.1:0-11123 GCA_052032125.1 Acidimicrobiia bacterium | reverse complement strand
GTGCAGCCACTCGGCTTCGTGCTGAGCCTGCTGCCGGTGCCGCTGGCCGTGCTGCTGTTCATGCAGTTCGAGCGGGGGACGGCCGCCTTCCAGTTCGTCGAGGAGGTGACCTGGATCGAGGAGCTGGGCGTCTCCTGGCACCTGGGTGTCGATGGCATCTCGCTGCTGATGGTGGTGCTGACCACCATCCTCGTGCCGATCTCGCTGGCCGCCTCCACGAACATCACCGACCGGGTGCGCCTCTTCACGGCGATGACACTGCTGCTGGAGGCCGGCTTGATCGGTGTGTTCCTGGCGCTCGATCTCTTCCTGTTCTTCGTGTTCTTCGAGGTGATCCTCGTCCCGATGGCGTTCATCATCGGGATCTGGGGCTCGGAGAACCGGATCTACGCAGCCGTGAAGTTCTTCCTCTACACGGCGTTCGGCTCGGCGCTGATGCTGGCCGGCATCATCGCCTTGGCCTTCATCCACCGTGATCAGGCGGGCGTGCTCAGCTTCTCGTACCTCGAGCTGCTCGAGCTCGACCTGACCCGGACGACGCAGATGTGGCTGTTCGGCGCCTTTGCGCTCGCCTTCGCCATCAAGGTGCCGGTCTTCCCCTTGCACACGTGGCTGCCCGACGCCCACGTCCAGGCGCCGACCGCCGGATCGGTGCTGCTGGCGGGCGTGCTGCTGAAGATGGGGACCTACGGTTTCCTGCGCTTCAACCTCCCCCTGTTCCCCGAGGCGACGCTCGAGTTCATCCCGCTGATGGCGGTGCTGGCCGTCATCGGGATCATCTACGGAGCGCTGGTGGCCATCGTGCAGCCGGATCTCAAGAAGCTGGTCGCCTATTCGTCGGTGAGCCACCTCGGCTTCATCGTGCTGGGGATCTTCGCCCTGACCAGCCAAGGCCTCCAGGGCGGGGTGGTCCAGATGATCAACCACGGGCTGACCACCGGGGCGCTGTTCCTCCTCGTGGGTGTGATCTACGAGCGCCGCCACACGAAGGCCATCGCCGACTTCGGCGGTCTGGCCAAGGTGATGCCGATCTTCGCCGGCATCTTCCTGTTCACCGCTTTCGCCTCGATCGGCCTGCCGGGCCTCAACGGCTTCATCGGGGAGTTTCTCATCCTCATCGGCAGCTACGCCACGCTCCCCGTGTACGCCATCGTGGCGGCGGCCGGCGTCATCCTGGCGGCCATCTACCTGCTCTGGGCCTACGAGCGGGTGTTCACCGGCGAGGTGACCAACCCCGCCAACGAGGGCCTGAAGGACCTCTCGCTGCGCGAGACACTGATCTTCGTGCCGCTGGTGGCGCTGATCATCGTGCTGGGCGTGTATCCCAAGTTCGCCCTGGACGTCATCGAGCCCTCGACCGAGGCGGTGCTCGACCGCATCGAGGCCACCACCGACTTCGAGGTGCCCGAGCCGGGGCGCTTCTCCGACGTGCTGACCAGCGAAGCGGGAGGCGAGTAGTGGGCGCGTCGTACCTGGCCATCGCCCCCGAGCTGCTGCTGATCGGCGGCGCCGTCATCGTGCTGATGGTGGACGTGTTCGCCACCCCGGCGGCACGGGTGCATGCCTGGATCGTGACCGTCACCTATGCGGCGGTCCTGGTGGCGATCCTCGCCCAGTGGGACCGGGTGACAACCGATGGCATCGGGTTGTCGTGGGGCGACACGATCGTCCTGCACCACTCGGCGGTGGGCCTGCGGGGCATCCTGCTGGTGGTGGCGATCCTCGGCACGGTCACGGCCTGGACGATGCTGGTGGACCTGCGGCGGCGAGCCGCCGAGGGCATCAGCCTCATCCTGGTCGCGACGGCCGGTTTCATGCTGATGACGGCTTCGGCCGACCTGGTGATGGTGTTCGTGGCGCTCGAGATCGGCTCGATCGCCCTCTACGTCCTCGCCGGGATCGTCCGCAACTCGGCGGCTGCCGACGAAGCGGCCCTCAAGTACTTCCTGCTCGGGGCGTTCGCCTCGGCGATCTTCATCTACGGGGCGGCGCTGACCTTCGCCGGCACCGGCTCCACCAACCTCTTCGCCACCGATGCGTTCCTCTCCAACTTCCAGGTGTTGCGCCCGGCGGTGATCCTGATCGGGATGAGCCTGTTGGTCGTCGGAATGGCCTTCAAGGTCACCGCTGCGCCGTTCCACTCCTGGGCGCCGGACGTCTACCAGGGAGCTCCGTCCGGCGTGGTCGGGTTCATGGCGGCGGCCGCCAAGGTGGGCGGCTTCGCCGCGCTGATGAACATCCTCTTCATCGGCTTCCTACGGGAGTCCCAGGCGTGGGGTGAGGGAATCGCCGTGCTGGGCGCCATCTCGGTGGTGCTGGGCACGCTCTTGGCGATCCAGCAAGGCGATGTGCGCCGGATGCTGGCGTACTCCGGTGTGGCCCACGCCGGGTTCATCCTCACCGGGATGACCGCCGGTGTGCTGGGCAGCCCCGGGGTCCTCTTCTATCTCGCCACGTATGCGGTCATGCTCGTGGCGGCCTTCGCGGCGGTGACGGCCGTGAGCGGATCGTCGAGCGCCGGGTCTGGTTTCGACGCCTACCGGGGGCTCGGCAAGCGGTCGCCCGTGGTGGCCGGTTCCATCACGGTGCTCATGCTCGGCATGTCGGGCATGCCGCTCACGACAGGGTTCGTGGGGAAGTTCCAGGTCTTCAGCGCCGCCTGGGATGCGGGGTTCGGGTGGCTCGTCATCGTCGGCCTGGTGGCCTCGGTCGCGGCCTTCTACTTCTACCTGCGCCTCATCGTGCTCATGTACTTCGACGCCGACGCCGAGGGGCCGGTCCTCGAGCCGGTCTCCAGCATCCGCTGGGTGCTGGTGGTGTCGTCGGCGGCGACGATCGTGTTCGGCTTGTTCCCGAGCCCGATCCTCGACCTCGTCAGCAATGCCCTCCCCGGGTGACCGGGGCGCGAGCGGGGGGAGTTCGCTGCGGCTGGTTCGGCGCCGATCGTCCATCGCCCGAGCCGTTGCCCTCGTCCTGATCGCCTTGTCGGCCGTGCTGCTGGCGGCCGACGCCCCCGAGGCCGCCCGCGCCTCGGCCGACGTCGTCCTGGTGCGGGAAGGGGAGGTCGTCGAAGAGGACCTCTATGCGGGCGGCAACGTGGTCACGATCGCCGGCACCATCGAAGGGGATCTGGTGGTCTGGGCCTTCGACCGTCTGGACATCCGGGGCGAGGTGGAGGGTGATGTCGTCGGGTTCGCCGCCGAGGCGAGCATCACCGGCAAGGTCGGCGGATCCGTCCGGCTGGTCGGCCGCAACGTGACGGCGGCCGGGGAGGTTGGGGCCGACGTCTTCGCCATCGGTTGGAACGTCCGCACCGGGGGGTCGGTGGGCCGCGACGTGCTGGCGTGGGCCCGTTCGCTGGTCATCGAGGGCTCGGTCGGCCGCGACGTCGAGGGCCAGACTTGGGGAGGCACCACCATCTCCGGTGCCGTCGGGCGCGACGTCGAGATGACGGTGCAGTCCATGCGCCTCACCGACGGCGCCTTCATCGCCGAGGATCTCGGGTATCGCAGCTCTCGGGACGCCGAGATCGCCTCCGAGGCCAGGGTGGGCGGGGCCGTCATCCGTCGCTCTCCCGTGGCGCCCAACGTGTCAGTGAGCGCCGCACGGTTCGTGGCGCTCGTCCTCGGCTTCATGGCGTACGTCTGGCTCGGCATCCTCGTGATCTGGCTGCTTCCTTCCACCCTGGAGCGGGCCGTGCGCTCGGTTCGCAACGATCTGTCGCGCACTTTCTTCGTCGGCCTGGCGGCGATCGTCACCCCGCTCATCCTGCTGTTCTCGATCTTCTTGATCTCGGCGCTGGCCCCTCCCGAGCTGGGTTTCACCCTCTTGGCCGTCGGCTCTCCGTTCTGGCTCGGGGCGATCGTGATCCTGATGCTCTCGGCGTTGGTGGCCCCGTTGCCGGTCCTCATCGTGCTGGGGCGCCGGCTCAGCCGCGATCGACTGAGTGCCTTCGCGGCCTTCGTGATGCTGTCCATTCCGCTGGCGATCGTGCTGTTCGTCCCGTACGTGCGGGTACTCGTGCTCGGCCCGATGATCGTCATCGGCATCGGTGCGCTCGCCAGGGGCGCCCTGCAGTCGCGGGGCAGCGTGCGCTGGATCGCCGGCACCCTGGCCGAGAACGATCGTCGGGTGGCGGACCCGCCTCCTGCCGAGAGCCCTCCCGACGACGACCCGCCGGCGCTCTACGCGGTGGAATCGGACGACGACGAGCCCTGAATCAGCCCCGTCCGCCGGCCAGTCGTTCGGCGATCGGTGAGCGCCGGAGACGCACCATGGCGAGCACCCCGAGTGCCGGGCCGGCGGCCAGGACCGGGAATGCCCATTGCCACGTGAAGGCCTCCGCCAGCACCGGCACCCCACGGATCGTGATCAAGGTCAGGAGGAAGCCCATCGCCGTCTGCATGGTGAGCGCCGTGCCGCGCACGGCCACGTCGGCGGTCTCGGTGACCATGGTCGAGAACTGGGCCGAGTCGGCGACGACGGTGATGCCCCAGACGAGGAACAGCGTCACGGCCAGGGCGGGGTGGGCGCCGAACACGAACGGAGTGAGGACCGCACAGGTGCCGGAGATCGCCATCGCCCCTCCCGCCACGCGAGTGCGTCCCCACCGATCTGCCCACCGCCCTGCCACCCAAGAGCCGATCCCGCCGATGGCGATGATCGAGAAGGTGGCGACGGGCACCCATCCGTCTCCCCGGTTGGCGGCGGTCGCCGACGCCGCCAGAAAGGCAGCCGTCCACGTCCACATCGCGTACAGCTCCCACATGTGCCCGAGGTAGCCGAACGTGCTGAGCCGCACGCCCCGGTTCGCGAGGGCGCGGCCTACCAGGCTGAACGAGAACGCTTGGGCGGTCGTCTCGTAGGGGCCATCCGCGACCCAGATCCACATGATCAGGGCGCCGACCAGTGCCAGCCCCGAGGCCGTCAGCACCACTCCTGTCCAGGCGAGGCCGAACCCCCTGATGAGGTGCGGCGTCGCGCTGCCCACCGTGAGGGCGCCGACCAGCACGCCGAGCGCCATCCCACGTCCTTCGCGGAACCAGCCCGCCATCGCTTTGAGGCCCGACGGGTAGACGGCCGCCAGCGCGACCCCGGTGGCCATCCGCAGGCCGAAGGCGGCGGGGTAGGACGAGCCATCCAGCAGCACCAACGCGGCGTTGACGCCCGCCCCGACGACGGCCGCCACCCCGAAGAGGGTGCGGCTCGGCACGGCGTCGGCCAGTCCCGTGATCGCTGAGCCGAGCGCGCCGGCGACGAATCCGATCTGCACGGCCAGGGTGAGGCCCGCGGTCTGACCCGACGAGAGGCCCCAGAGCATCTCGAGTTGGGGAGCCACCGCGGAGGCCGAGAACCAGAGCGTGAGGACGAGGAGCTGCGAGCCGGCGATGGCGGCCAGCGCGCCCCGCTGGCGGTGCGGTCGTGTCACCTCGCCCATGCCACCAGCGCCACTCCCCCGGCTACCTGGTTCTCCGTCGTGATCGCCTCCGGATCGTCGGCGGGTAGGGTGCCAGGCCGGAGGTGGCGATGCGAGCGATCGTGGTACATGTAACGGGCGGGCCCGAAGTCCTCGTGTTGGACGAGATCGACCGGCCGCGCCCGGGGGCCGGCCAGGTACTGGTCGAGACCGTGGCCGCCGGCCTCAACTACATCGACACCTATCACCGCACGGGTCTCTATGCCCAAGAACTGCCCTTCGTCCCCGGCCTGGAGGGAGCGGGCACGGTGCTCGAGACCGGTGACGGCGTCGACGGGTTCGCCACGGGTGATCGGGTCGCCTGGTCGACGGCCATCGGGTCGTACGCCGAGGCGACCATCGTCCCGGCCGACCGGCTGGTGCACGTCCCGGACGGTGTCGCGCTCGACACCGCCGCCGCCGTCATGCTCCAGGGCCTGACCGCCCACTATCTGGTCAGGGACACCCATCCGATCGAGCCGGGCGACGCCTGCCTCGTGCACGCCGGGGCCGGGGGCGTTGGCTTGCTGCTCACCCAGATGGCCAAACGGCTCGGTGCCACGGTCTACAGCACGGTCGGGAGCGAGGAGAAGGCCGAGCTGTCCCGGGCGGCGGGGGCCGACCACGTGATCCTGTATCGGGACGAGGACTTCGTGGAGCGCGTCCAGGAGATCGGAGGCGAACGCCCGCTTGCCGTCGTCTACGACGGTGTGGGCAAGGACACGTTGCACCTCGGCTTCGCCCTGTTGCGCCCCCGCGGGGTCATGGTCGCCTTCGGCAACGCCTCGGGCCCGGCCGACCCGGTGGATCCGCTCACGCTTTCGACGAACGGCTCCCTGTACCTGACGCGACCCACCTTGTTTCACCACATCGCCACCCGCGAGGCGCTCGACGCTCGGGCCGGCGAGCTGTTCGCCTGGATCGCCGACGGTCTCGACGTGCGGATCGGTGCCCGCTACCCGCTGGCCGACGCCGCCGACGCGCATCGGGCGCTGGAGGGCCGCCAGACGACCGGCAAGGTGCTCATCGATATCTGAGTACTGAGTACTGAGTACCGAGTACCGCCGTCAGGCCTCTTCCGGCTTTCGCCAGAACAGGGCTACCTGGAGCGCGCCTACGACGAAACCGGCCAAGCCGATGAAGAGCCCCGTCCAGCCGTCGAGGGCGGTGATGCCGAACGCATGGTCGAGTGAGATCTCACCGGCACCGAGGATGGCGAGCCCGAGGCTGGTGAAGGCGAGCGTCGCCACATACTCCCAGCCCTCGCCGGGTCGGAAGATGAAGAAGCCGTTGGGGCGGTGGTTGGAGAGGTAGGCGACGAACATCGTCGCCACCAGGCCGGCAGCGGCGATCGGGGTGAGCAGCCCGACGATCAGCCCGATCCCGATCGCGACCTCGGCCACCGACGAGAGGATCGCCTGGAGGCGCGCCCGTCTCCATCCCATCCCGGCGAACCACCTGGTCGTGCCGTCGAGGGTGCGCCCGTGGTTGATCCCATGGGCCATGATCACGATGCCGAGCCACACACGGACGATCAGCAAGGCGAGGTCGGTGCTCTCCATGGCGCCTCCTTGGCGGTCGTGTCTCAGTAGACCGCTGCGAGCGACGCGATATTCCCGATCAGGCCATCCCGACGCACACGATCGTGCGATCGCCGCCGCCCCAGGACTGCTCGGTCGGCATGATGCTGACCATCGCCATCTCCTCGGGCACGATCACGCCGCACACGTCGTCTGCGTAGGCGTCGATCGGATCGAGACCGGGCCAGGGCGCGGCCGAGTTGGCCGGGTACATGGTCTGGCCCACGGCGGCGGCCTCGTGGACGGCCTCGCACGGCTGCAGACGGACCTGGCGGATCGTGCCGCTGTCGATGCGGCCCGCCCAGTCGAAGCAATCACCGACACGAAGGTCTTCGATGGCGATCGTCCCGCCGCGCACCACGGTGCCTGCGTCGTCCCGCTCGGGGAGGATGGCGAATGCGGAGGCCTGGATCACGGCGTAGAAGACGACCAGCAGCACCGGGACCATCCACACCCGCTTCGTGTCGGGACTCGTCTCCCGAATCGCCTCCACCCGGCTCCTCCTCGTCGGTGGGGGTGGGGAGGGGTCCGACGGGCCGATCGCCAGCGCGATGTGGCTCGCTCGGCCGACGGGAGATCGACCTCCTGCACCCCTCTCAACGATGTTCGGCGGTCAGCAGGGGGATCTTGAGTTCACGCGGGTCGAGCCCGCCGTGGTAGCCGATCAGCCGACGGTCCATGTGGCCGGGGATCAAGAGGTGACCGGGATCGGCCAGCAGTGCCGCGTCGGGGAGGCGGTCGGCGAATGGATCGAGCTCCGAGATGCTCGGCGCGCCCCACAGTGGTGCCAGTTCGCTCCTGGTGAGCAGGCGGGCCGGCACCTCGGAGGCGAGGCGATCGATGGCGGTCTGCGAACCGCGTAGGTAGAGCGCCCGTGGGTCACCGAACACGGCCAGGCCCTTGACCTGCCGGCGATCGAGCAGCACCTTGTCGACCGCCCGGTAGTCGATGTGCCCATGGTCGGCGGTGCCGATCATCACCGCCCCGGCCGGCAGCCGATGAACGATGGCGGAGAAGGCCGAGTCGACCAGCCGAAGCGCTTCCTCGTAGGCGCCGCTCGACTGCCCGTGCAGGTGAGCGGCGAAGTCGACCTGCGGCAGATAGGCGAACAGCAGCCGCCGCGGTGTGGCCGCCAGTGTCACCACAGCGTCGACCAGCTCCTCCGTCGTCCAGATGGGCTCGAACCGAGCTCCCCGATAGAGCGCCTTCGTCAATGGTGACTCGGAGAAGTGACCCGGCTGGACTGTGATCGCCTCTGTGCCGGAAGCCGCCAGGCGCTCCCAGAGGTTCGGGGAGGGGAGGTACGTCGAGGTGTCGAACTCGACGATCGAGCCGCCTCGTCCGATCCACTTCAACGAGTTGACCGTGTCGCCGATCGAGGGGAGCCAGACGACGTGGCCCAGCCAGCCGTGCCGGGCTGGTACGACGCCGCTCGACACGGTTGCCAGGCTGACGGTCGTGGTCGTGGGGAACGGGGCGTCGATGGTGCCGACCGCGTGATCGCGCAGCGACGATGCCGCCGGGTGGTCGAGTTGTGAGGCACCGAGGCCGTCCATGAGCAGGAGGACGTAGGTGTCGGCCTCCGGAACCCGCTCGGCCAGGTCGGGACGCAACCCGGGAGCCGGCGACGACCCGGTCATCCGCCGCTCCAACTCGCCCATGAGGTTCGCCAGCGAGCCGCCGGCGTAGTCCGGCGGGTTGAGGGGCTCGGCGGGGTCCACGGGTGGCACGGTAGCGGTTCCGGCCGGGCTCACATGACGGCATCTGGCCTGGTCACAGAGCCGATTTCGGTGTCCGATCGGGGTCCTGTCGGTGAATTCGTCCGCTGGGTGGTTGCTCCTATACTCACCTGCGGTTCGGGTGGGGTCGCAGCATCTCACTCGGCCAGAGGGCGGAGCGCCCGCGACCGGCCACATGGCGGTGTCGGAGCGCTGCGGGGAACACGGTTGAGATCCGGGGAGCACGGTGAGCGAATACTTCCAGGACTACATCACGGTGGCAGCGTTCGCCCTGTTCGGGATCGTGTTGGTCGCCGTGACCCTCGGCGTCACGTACCTGGTCCGGCCCTCCAATCCCACCAAAGAGAAGATCACCACGTATGAGTGCGGGGTCGACCCCGTCGGGACCGGCTGGAGCCAGACCTTCGTCCGGTACTACATCTTCGGCCTGCTCTTCGTCCTCTTCGACGTCGAGGCGGTCTTCCTCTTCCCGTGGGCCATCTCGGCCGAGTCACTCGGGGTCCCCGGTCTCGTGGCGATCGTGATCTTCATCCTGACCCTCCTCGAGGGCCTCCTCTATGCCATTCGCAAGGGGGTGCTCAAGTGGGAGTAGTGGCGGAGAAGTTCGGAGGTCTGAAACCCGTCTCCTGGCTCCTCAACTGGTCACGGCAGTACTCGCTGTGGCTGTTCCAGTTCGGACTGGCCTGCTGTGCCATCGAACTGATGGCCGCCTCCGGCCCGCGCTACGACTTCATGCGGTTCGGGATCATCCCGCTGCCCGCCTCGCCCCGCCAGGCCGACCTGATGGTCGTGGCCGGCACCGTCACCGACAAGATGGCGCCTGCGATCAAGCGCCTCTACGAGCAGATGCCCGATCCGAAGTACGTCATCTCGATGGGCTCGTGCTCCAACTGCGGCGGTCCCTACTGGGACTCGTACTCCGTGACGAAGGGCGTCGACCAGATCATCCCGGTCGACGTCTACGTCCCCGGGTGCCCCCCTCGCCCGGAGGCGCTCATGGAGGGCATCGTGCTGCTCCAGAACAAGATCAAGAACGAGGACATCCGCGAGAAGTGGAAGCAGCGTGACCAGCAGCCCGTCTGACACCGCCACCGCTGCCGACCCGCTCGCCGAACTCGCCACCCGGGTGGCCGACGCGCTCGGCGGCACCGCCGAGGTGGCGTTCGGCACCGCCAAGGTCCGGATCGATGCCTCGTCCTGGCGAGATGCGGTCACGGCGATGCGCGACGACTTCGGCCTCGGCTACCTGTCCTGGCTGTCGGCGGTCGACTGGAGCAACGAGGTGGCGGTCGGCGAGGAGTACGACGACGAGGTCGAGGAGCGCTACGAGATCATGTGTGCGGTCTCGGACCTCACCGACGGGCACCTCATCATCCTCTCCACCGACCTCGACAAGGCCTCGCCGGCCATCGACACGGTCAGCGACATCTATCCCGGCGCCAACTGGCACGAGCGGGAGTCGGCCGAGATGTTCGGCATCGACTTCCGGGGCCATCCCGACCTCTCGAAGCTCTACCTGCCGGACGGGTTCGAGGGCCATCCGCTCCGCAAGAGCTTCTCGCTGCTGAGCCGCGAGGTGAAGCCGTGGCCGGGCAAGGTGGACGTCGAGGACATGCCGAGCACCGAGAATCCCGAGGCTCCGCCTGCAGACGATGCAGGCGATGCAGACGATGCCGGTGACGACGAGGCGGCAGGGGACGACTCGTAGTGGACCAGCAGCTCATGCACCACCTCTCCGAGGTCTCGGTCTCGGTGGAGCTCGAAACCGAGGACATGACCCTCAACATCGGGCCTCAGCACCCCTCCACGCACGGCGTGCTGCGGCTGGTGGCCAAGATCGACGGCGAGCGGGCATCCGACGTCCAGCCGGTGATCGGGTACATGCACCGCGGGTACGAGAAGCTCGCCGAGGTCCGTACCTATCCCCAGATCACCACGATCGTCAACCGCATCGACTGGGTGTCCGGGTTCGCCAACGAGGTCCCGTTCATCGTCGCCGCCGAGAAGCTCATGGAGGTCGAGGCGCCTGAGCGCGCCCAGTGGATCCGCCTGGTGCTGACCGAGATGGCCAGGATCTCGTCCCACCTCGTGTTCATGGCCAGCTATCCGCTCGAGCTGGGTGCAGCCACGCCCCTCTTCTTCGCCATGCGTGAGCGGGAGCGGGTGCTCGACCTGCTCGAATCCGTGACCGGCGGGCGATTCCACCCCAACTTCAACCGCATCGGCGGCGTCAAGCCCAACTACGGCGCCGGGCCCGAGACCAAGAAGACGGCGATGGACGTGCCTGCCGGTTTCCTGGCCGACACCCGCGACGCCATGGACAAGGTGCTCGAGACCTGTGACGAGATC
>JBPEXB010000327.1:0-3152 GCA_052032125.1 Acidimicrobiia bacterium | reverse complement strand
TGGGGGCGCACGGCTACGCGGCCGTCGTTGCCCCCGTCGTCGAGGAGATCGGTGCGCCGGTGGTGCTGGTGGGCCACTCCTTCGGAGGCCGGGTCGCCATCGCCTTGGCCGCCGATCGCCCGGATCTCGTGCGGGCGCTGGTGCTCGCCGGCGTGCCGCTCTTACACCGGGAAGATCGGCCGCTGAGGCGGCCGCCCCTGGCCTACCGGGCTGTGCGATGGGCCCACCGCGTCGGGCTCGTCACGGACGAGCGTCTGGAGCGGGAGAAGCGCCGCCGTGGCTCCGAGGACTACCGGGCGGCGACCGGGGTCATGCGAGACATCCTGGTGAGGGCGGTGGCCGAGACCTACGAGGACGAACTGGCGGCGATCGGTTGTCCGGTCAGGATGGTGTGGGGAGCGGCCGACAGCGACGTCCCGGTGGCCGTGGCCGAGCGCGCCATGGCGCTGCTGGGCGACGCTTCGCTCGAGGTGGTGCCCGACGCCGGCCATCACGTGCAGCTGCGCAGCCCCGACCGGCTCCGCCACGCGATCGAGTCGCTGCTGTGACGCTGGTCGTCTCGGTGCTGGGCTGGGCGGCCCTGGCCATCGGCGGGATCCGCTGGCTGCGAGTGGCGCAGCGCGAGCACTACCTGCCGGGGTCGGTGCTCACGATGATGCGCCTCTGGGCGACCAGCACGCCGGCCAACGTGGCGCTGGCCCTGCTCCCCGTTGGCGGCGTGCTCGTGTTGGCGCTGTCGGGCGCCACCGAGGCGGCGGCGCTCCTGGCCGTGGTCGGGGTGGCGGCGTTCCCGCTCGGGCTCGGGATTCGCGGTCGGACCGCACCGGTCGCCTGGACGGCCAGGATGCGCAGGGTCGCAGCCCTTGCCTTCGTCGTTGCGGTCGGGCTTTCCTGGCTCGCCTGGCTGGTCGAGCGACAGATCTGGGACGGTCCGGCCGCCTTCCCCAACGCCCTGGCGCTGGCGGCCTTCCCCCTGGCAGTCGAAGCGGCTCTGTGGGTCGGCGTCCCGCTGGAGCGGCGGCTGTCCCAGACCTTCGTGGATCGGGCCGCCGCCACTCTTCGGCGAGTCGGCCCGACGATCGTGGGCATCACCGGGAGCTACGGCAAGACCTCGACCAAGCACTACGTCGCCACGCTCGTCGAAGGAACCCGGCGGGTGGTGGCCAGCCCGGCGAGCTTCAACAATCGCCTCGGCCTGGCGAGGGCCGTCAACGAGCACCTCACCGGCGATGCCGAGGTGTTCGTGGCGGAGATGGGCACCTATGGCCCGGGCGAGATCGCCGACCTGTGCTCGTGGGTGCCGCCCGACATCGCCGTGATGACCGCCATCGGGCCCGTCCACCTCGAGCGATTCAAGACCGAGGACAACATCGTCGTGGCCAAGTCGGAGATCCTGGCGCCCGCGTCGGTGGCGGTGTTCAACGTCGACCATCCGGCGCTGGCGGCGCTGGCGGACCAGACCGCCGTGAAGACCGTGTGGCGGTGCGGAACGAGCGAGGCGGCGAACGACGTGCGGGTGGCGGCGGGCGAGCACGGGGAGACTCGAGTCTCCATCGGCGGCGAAGATGTCGGGCCGGCTCCCGCGGGCGTCTTCGCCTCCAACCTGGCGTGTGCCGTGGCGGTGGCGCTCGAGCTCGGCGTGCCGCAGACGGCGCTCGTCGATCGCCTGGCCGCACTGGCCGCCCCCGAGCACCGCCAGACGGTCTCCGTGGGAGCGGCCGGCTTCACGATCATCGACGACACGTTCAACGCCAATCCGGCCGGAGCGGCGAGGGCGGTGCGGCTGCTGTCGGAACTGGGGGAGGGCAGTGCCCGCCGGGTGGTCGTGACGCCGGGCATGGTGGAGCTCGGGCCGCGTCAGGATGACGAGAACGGCCGCTTCGCGGCGTTGGCGGCCGAGGTCGCGGACGATCTCGTCATCGTCGGTCGGACCAACCGGCGGTCGCTTCAGCGAGGCGCGGCCGGCGGACGGGCAAGGGTTATCGTGGTCTCGACACGCCAGGACGCCGTCGAGTGGGTGCGGTCGCACCTCGAGCAGGGCGACGTGGTGTTGTACGAGAACGATCTTCCCGACCACTACCCATGAGGTGACGATGACGAGCCAGGCGGTCGTCTTCGGGGGCCCCTCTCCGGAACACGACATCAGTGTCCTCACCGGGCTGCAGGCCGCCCACATCCTCGCCGACGCCGGGCGCGACATCGTGGCGATCTACTGGGCCAAGACGGGCGGCTGGTGGCAGGTGGACGCCCGCATGGAAGCCGCCGAGTTCGCCGACGGGCCGCCGAAGGGCGCCAAGGAACTGCGGTTCGTGGCCGAGCCGGGCGCCGGGTGGATGCTCAAACGGAAGTCGCTCGGCATCGAGACCGTGTTGCTGTGCTGCCACGGTGCGCCCGGAGAAGACGGAACCCTCCAGGGGGCGCTGGATCTGGTCGGGGTCCGCTACTCAGGCCCGGACGCGGCCTCGTCGTCGCTCGGCATGGACAAACTGGCCTTCGGCAACGTGGTGGCCGCGGCCGGCCTGCCCTCGCTGCCGCGAGTGCTGGTGGGGCCCGACGCCAAGCCCGGGTTCGACGGGCCGTACATCGTCAAGCCCCGCTACGGCGGCTCGTCGATCGGCATCGAGATCGTCGACGACTACGAGACCGCAAGGGCCCTGGTGCGGTCGTCACCGCACATGCGCCGGGGCGGCGTGCTGGAGCCGTACCTCGAGGGCAGCCGTGACCTGAACGTGGCGATCCGGACGCATCCGCAGTTGCAGCTCTCGGCCATCGAGGCGCCGGTCAGCGACGGTTTCTACGGCTACGAGGAGAAGTACCTCTCCGGCGGCGGTTTGGAAGGATCGCAGCGCTCCCTGCCGGCCGACCTGCCGTCGGAGGTCGAATCGACCATGCGACAGGCGGCGCTCGAGGTCGCAGGGCTCGCCGGGGTCCGCTCGATGGCCCGCCTCGACTTCCTGGAGCGCCGGGGTGAGGTGTGGGTCAACGAGATCAACACGATCCCCGGCTCGCTGTCGCTCTACCTCTGGGTCGATCCTCCGATCTCGAAGCGCCAGTTGGTGCTCGACCTGATGGACGAGGTCGAGTCGTTCCGCGCTCGCACGTTCTCCACTGCCGGCGCCGACGGCGTGGCCCTCAAGAGCGCCGCCGCCATC
>JBPEXB010000326.1:0-2228 GCA_052032125.1 Acidimicrobiia bacterium | reverse complement strand
GAGAGTCCGACGACCTCGAGGAGGACGGTCTGGCGGACGAGGCGGACGCAGATTTCGACCGTGCCGCGCTTGCGTGGGAGGGCAGTGGCGAGTCCGAGGAGACGCCCGCCGAAGATCCGTGGGGGTCCGATCGTGAGCCGCCGGTGGATCACGGCATCGAACAGCCGATCTCCAGCATCACGCCCCCCGCCGTCTATGCGGAGCTCTCCGAGCTACCGGTGAGTGCGCCGGACGACCCGGGCTTCCGGCTGGCGGCCTCGACGCTCGGAGCCGATGCGTGGGGCGAGCACTGGGACGAGTCGGCGCAGGGTTGGGTGGAAGCCGAGGACGGCGCCACGGTCTGGCGTCCCATCGTCACCACGGCTCCGACACTCTCATCGTGGGCCATCGAGACCTACCTGGGCGTGGTCACCGGCGACGTGACGGTGGGAGCGGTGGATCCCGTCGGGGGACTGGGCTCCGCACGAGAAGAGGCGCTCGAGGCTGCTGTCGCCGAGGCCATGGGCCGCGGGGCACATGCCGTCACCGGCGTCCAATTCGGCGTCCATCAGATCGGCGGCGCCACCGTCGTGACCGCCACCGGCACCGCGGTGACGCTGAAGGCGGGCTGACCTCAGGCTGCTCCCGAGGCCTCGGTCGCCTCTTCGGTGGAGATCGAGATGTTGCCGGAGACGGTCTTGGCTTTCACCCGCATCGGCCGCCCGGCGCCCGCCGTGCCGGCGTCCGGCTCGGAGGGGAGATCGATGCGCCCCGACAGGCTCTGCAGATCGACGTTGACGGTCCGCCCGGTGGGCACGCCTACGCGCACGCTGCCCGACACGGTCTTCGCCGAGCACACCTCACCATCGAACCGATCGATGGTGACGCGCCCGGAGGCCGTCTTGGCGGTGACATCGCCACCTGCCTCGGACACCCTGACATCGCCGGAGGCGGTCACCACGCTGGCGTCGCCGGCCAGGCGTTGGACCTCGACGCGCCCGGAGGCGGTCCTGGCACGCAGCGTCCCCACCAGATGTTCGACGACCACCCGGCCCGAGGCGGTCTTGGCATCCACGCTGCCGTGTGCCTCGCTCACCGTGACGTCACCGGAGGCGCTGGCGACGAACACCTCGGCCAGCCGCCCTCTCGTCGACACGTCGGCGGAGGCCACCCGGGCGTCGAGTGACGATCCTTCCGGTGCCTTGACGTACACGTCATGCGAGGCCACCCCGAGGGTTCGCCGGGCTTCATGGCTGATCTGCAGGGTCGAACCACTCTGGAGGATGGTGAACTCGTCCGAGTGGCGCCCGTCGACCTCCACGACCACTTCGCCGTCGCCCTCTGCCACGACATGGACTTTCCCGGCGGGAAGGCGCACCTCGATCGACTGAGGTCGCGTCACCTCGAAGTGCTCCTGGCGGAGGCTCATGTGTCGATCGTCCCCGTGATGCGGGTGCCGCCGGAGCGCTTCCGCACCTTGACGTTCGACGACACCGCTTTCACGACCCAGGAATTGACCGAATCACCCGCGTCACCGGCCGATTCCTCGATGAGCTCCTTCAGCTTGCCGGGAAGGCGCAGGGAGATACGGGCTTCGTAGTCGTCGTCGGTGCCGACCGGCTCGGCCTCCTCGAGTGCGACCTTGAGCACCGGCTCGCCTTCGGTGATGACGACATCGACCCGATGACCGGGCAGCTGCGCGTTGACCTCTTCGGCCGCTTGCTCGGCGAGCTCGTAGACGGCCTGGCGCATCGCCGGCTCCAGCGCGGCGAGGAGCGCCTCGGCCGCAGCCTCGACCGACTCGTCCGAGCCGGACAGGACGATCTGGTTGGCGACCGCCGACTCGAGCTGGGCCATGGTGCTGCTGATGTCCATCGGATTCCCCATCGTCCTGTGCTCAGCGGGCGACTGCGGGTCGGTGCGTCGTCACCGGGCGCTTGCTGGCTCGCCACCGTAGTGGCGGCACCCGCCGCGGCCGCGGTTCGTGCGCCGTGGTCAGCGCCCGCCGGCGATGGCTCCGCAGCTCCGATGAGAAGAGATATGCCTGCATGGTCGCCTCCAGACGACGGGCCCTTCCGAGGGGCTCCACGAGCCGTGATATCGGAATGACGTTGACTTGATGTCGTGATGATGTCATAATGATGTCATCGTGTCAAGCCCTCGTTCCGAGGCCCGGCACGACGAGGCCACGGCGGATTCCGCACCGCCGGCACCGAGCCTCACACGCGGTCCTCCGCCGCAATGAGAAG